>NZ_JAMYQF010000033.1:0-70617 GCF_040320745.1 Mesorhizobium sp. M0621
CCCCCCCCCCCCCCCCCCCCCCCCCCCCCCCCCCCCCCCCCCCCCCCCCCCCCCCCCCCCCCCCCCCCCCCCCCCCCCCCCCCACCCCCCCCCCCACCCCCCCCCCCCCCCCCCCCCCCCCCCCCCCCCCCCCGACCCGGAATTCTCTCGCCTTTTGTCAACTCACGCCGGCAAACGCGCCTTCCATGAGCAGGTCCGGGAAGTAGCCCGCCGGCTTGTCGCCGACCGCCTGACCCCCGGTGAGGCCGCCCTGGATTTCCGGGCCGAAGAACGAGTACGGGAACGGCGTGACCGGCTGGCTGACCGCGTCGAGCCTTGCCAGAAGCTCCTTTGGAATCTCGAAATCGAGCGCGCCGAGATTGTCCTTGAGCTGATCGAGCCTCGTCGCACCGATAATCACCGAAGCGACACCGGGCCGTGTTGCCGCCCAGTTCAAGGCGACCTGCGCCATGCCGCGGCCAAGCTCGCCGGCAACAGTCTCCAGTTCGGCAACGATTGCCCAGTTGCGGTCGGTAAATTTCTGGAAACCGGGATTGGTCGAACCGCGCATCGTCTCCAGCCTGCCGCCGGCCTTGCTGATTGTATCTGAGCGATATTTGCCGCTCAGCAGGCCGCTGGCCAGCGGGCTCCAGACCATGATGCCGGCGCCGTAGCGCGTGCCGAACGGCACGAATTCATGCTCGATGTTGCGCTCGGCCAGCGAATATTCGAGCTGCAGCGCCGAAACCGGCTCATAGCCGCGCTGCTCGGCGACGGACTGCGCCCGGCTTGCGTACCAGGCGGGGACGTCGGAGAGGCCGACATGGCGGATCTTTCCGGCGCGCACCAGATCGTCCAGGGTTCGCATCACCTCTTCCGGAGATGTCAGCCTGTCCCAGGCATGCAGGATGTAGAGGTCGATGTAGTCGGTCCCGAGCCGTTTCAGCGAGCCCTCGACGGCGCGGATGATGTTCTTGCGGCCATTGCCGCCTGCATTCGGATTACCCTGCTCCAGATTCATGCTGAACTTGGTGCTGATCACCGCTTTGTCGCGCAGGCCGCGCTCGGCGATGAATTCGCCAAGCCAGGTCTCTGAGGTGCCGCCGGTATAGGCGTCGGCCGTATCGAAGAAATTGCCGCCTGCCTCGACATAGGCATCGACCAGGGCACGTGCCGTCTCCTTATCGGCACCCCAGCCCCACTCGGTGCCGAAGGTCATGGTGCCGAGCGCCAGCCGGGTGACGCGTAGCCCGCTGTTGCCGAGGGTGTAGTAGGCCATAGTCATGATGTCGTCCGATCCTGTTCCAAAATTCAATGCCGGTCCTGTCCGGGGGTCGTCTTGACCCACGGGTTGCCGCGCTCATGCGTCATGCGGAAGGTGAAGCCATCCACCATCCAACCGGCTCCTGAACGGGTCAGGTGGTGCTCGTAGGTGCCCCAGACTTCCCAGAGCGGGTCGCCATTGCCTTCCATGCGATTCCAGGCATAGCCGTTGGACAAGACGGTCGCGGCGCCGGCGTCGATGGTGACCTGGTGATTGGTGCGCAGATGCAGGCTGGTCTTGCTGCCCCTCAGATTCGCTGCCCAGGTCCCGATCAGGTCGTCCGAAGCGATGGTGGCCGCAGGCTGTCCGCTCAGGCTGCTGAAGTCGACGGTGACGCGGTCGGCGAAGTAACTGCGGGCGAGCCGCCAATCCTGGGCATCGACGGCGCGATCGATGGCATCGGCGATGCGGATAACGGCGCGCTCATCAGCGAGCGTCATTTCGCGGGACGGCTCGGCTCCGCCGGCATCGATCGGCGCCAGCGCCATACCCGCCGCGAGAGTGGCATACCTCAATGCATTCATGTCTCTTCTCCTTTGCGTCGGCCCGCCGCCGATCTGTTGGCCGCAATGTGGGCCAGCCCGGTGATATCGATAAGATTGCATTATTCGCATGGACTGTGCGATATCATGCATGAATGGATCGCGACCTGCTCAGCCACCTTCCTGTTATCGTCGCCGTGGCGCGGCGCGGCGGCTTTGCGTCCGCGGCGGCAGAGCTTGGCATGAGCCCTTCGGCGGTCAGCCATGCGGTCAGGCTCGTGGAGCAGCGCATCGGTCAACCACTGTTTGCGCGCACAACGCGCAGCGTGTCGCTGACCGAGGCCGGTCAGGCGCTTGTCGCGACGGCCGAGCCCGCGCTGCAGGACATCGCGGAACGGATGGAGCGCATTCGCGGCATCAAGGGTCGCCCGGCCGGCCTGCTCAGGATCAATGTTTCGCACATAGCGGTCCCGATGGCGGTGACGCCTGTCGTGACGGCCATGGCGGAGCGCTATCCGGATGTGACGGTGGAAATCTTTGCCAACGAAGGATTGGTCGATATCGTCGGCGAAGGCTTTGACGCCGGCATCAGGCTTGGCGAAATGATCGCGCAGGATATGATCGCGATCCGGATGACGCCGCCATTCCGGGTGGTCATCGTCGCTTCGCCGGCCTATATCGGCCGGCGTGGCCGCCCGCGCAGCCTGGCCGATCTCGCCGCCCACAATTGCATCGGCTACCGCCTGGTGCGATCCGGCGCGATCTATCGCTGGGATTTGACGGAGGACGGCAAGGATGTGGCCGTGGAAACGCGCGGCACCGCGGTTGTTACCGATTCCCTTGCGGCGATCGACCTGGCGCTGTCGGGGATGGGACTGGCCTATGTGTTCGAGCCGCTGGTGCGCGCCGACCTGGCCGCTGGTCGCCTCGTTCAGGTTCTGCCGCAGTCGGCAATCGAGGAGCCGGGCCTGTTTCTCTACTTTCCGCGCCGGGCGGCAATGGCACCGAAGCTGCGCGCCTTTGTCGACGTCGCACAAGAAATCGGCCGGACACCCTCGCGAGCGCCCGGCCGAGTTACCTGAGCCGAAAAGCGGCTGGCGGCTTACTTCTTGACCGCAGCCGCGACTTCCGCCGCGAAATCGGTCTCTTCCTTCTCGATGCCCTCGCCCAGCGCAAAGCGCAGGTAAGCCGTGATCTTGGCCGGCGCGCCGATGTCCTTCTCGGCATCCTTGAGTGCCTTCTCGACGGTGATGTCGGGATTGAGCACGAAGGCCTGCTTCAGCAGCACGACTTCTTCGTAGAACTTGCGCAGACGGCCTTCGACCATCTTCTCGATGATCGCTTCCGGCTTGCCGGACTGGCGTGCCTGGTCGGAGAAGATCGCCTTCTCGCGTTCGACCGCGGCCGGATCGATCTGCTCTGCTGTCAGCGCCAGCGGATTGGTGGCGGCAACATGCATGGCGACCTGACGAGCGAAAGCATGCGCTGCATGCTCATTGCCAGTCGTCTCGATGGCAACCAGAACACCAAGCTTGCCAAGGCCGTCGGCAACCGCGTTATGGACGTAGGTTGCGACGGCGCCGTGCGGAACGGTCAGCTTGGCAGAGCGGCGGAAGCCCATGTTTTCGCCAATGGTGCCGACAGCGTCCTTGATGGTGTCGGCAACCGACTTGTCCGAACCCGGATACTTTGCGGCAGCCACAGCCTCTGTCGTGCCATAGGCCAGAGCAACCTTGGCAATTTTGGCGACGATCTCCTGGAACGCGGCATTGCGGGCAACGAAGTCGGTCTCGGAATTGACTTCTACGACGGCCGCTTCGCGAACGCCGGAATCAACGCCGATCAGGCCTTCAGCCGCGGTGCGCCCGGCCTTCTTGTCGGCTTTGGAAATGCCCTTCTTGCGCAGCCAGTCGACGGCCTCTTCCATGTTGCCGTTGGTCTCGGTCAACGCCGCCTTGCAATCCATCATGCCCGCGCCGGTCAAGTCGCGGAGTTCTTTGACCTGTGCAGCCGAAATGCTCATTGTCGCCTCTTTGGTTTAAATGCACCGACGCACCATCGGTATTCGATGGTGCGTCTGTTTAGCGTGCCAAAATATGAGAAAGATGAAGGCCGCAACCGGCCTTCGCTTATCAAGCTTCGGGGGCTTCCGACGCCGGAGCCGGGGCCGGCTCGAGCGCCGGCTCGACCGGGGCTTCGACCGAAGCGCCGATGTCGACGCCGAGCGCGCCCTGCTGGCGAGCGATGCCGTCGATGGCAGCCTTGGCGATCAGGTCGCAATAGAGCTGGATGGCGCGGGCCGCGTCGTCATTGCCGGGGATCGGGAAGTCGATCTTGTCCGGATCGCAGTTCGAATCGATGATGGCGACGACCGGGATGCCGAGACGCTTGGCCTCGAGGATGGCGATCGCCTCCTTATTGGTGTCGATGACGAACATCAGGTCGGGCGTCGAGCCCATGTCCTTGATGCCGCCCAGCGCCTTGTCGAGCTTCTCGCGCTCGCGGTCGAGGTTGAGGCGCTCCTTCTTGGTGAGGCCCTGGGCCTCGCCGGCCAGCATCTCGTCGAGCTTGCGCAGGCGCTGGATCGAGTTCGAGATGGTCTTCCAGTTGGTCAGCATGCCGCCGAGCCAACGCGAATTGACATAGTACTGGGCCGAACGCTGTGCCGCATCGGCGACGATGTCGGACGCCTGGCGCTTGGTGCCGACGAACAGCACGCGGCCGCCCTTGGCGACGGTATCGGAAACCTGCTTCAGCGCCTGGTGCAGCAAAGGCACCGTCTGCGAGAGGTCGATGATGTGGATGTTGTTGCGGGCGCCGTAGATGTAGGGCGCCATCTTCGGGTTCCAGCGGTGGGTCTGGTGGCCGAAGTGAATGCCAGCTTCCAAAAGCTGGCGCATGCTGAAATCAGGCAGTGCCATTCAAAGTTCCTTTCCGGTTAGCCTCCACGGACACAGGCATTTTTGGACTTTGTCCTCGAACGCCACCGGAGGTTTCAGCCGGATTTCTCCCGGGCAGACACCAAAGTCCGTGTGTGGAATGAGCGCGGATATAGAGGGGATACGCGACAAACGCAAGCGCCACCGGATATGTGGTGCGGCGTGCGACGATCCGCGCCCTGCCGTCAGCGCTTGACCTTGCCGTTCGGCACTCGCACCCGCCGGAAGACCGCGACGATCTCCTCACGGCTGCATTCGATGGCGCCGAGCCGCACCGCACGGTCGCGCTCGAAGCCGGTTATGTCATAATGCGGCGCCGATGTCTTGGGCGGCCCCTGGTAGGATGAACGCTTGATCGCCAGCTTTGCGGCGAAGCGATGCAATTCGTCGGTGTCGTCAGCCAACAGATGGCACCAGCGATGGCCGGCCCAGTTCCAGATCGCTGCGTCGACATAGACTGCCATGAAGCTCGCTGTCTGCCTTCCATCCTTCACGACAGTCGGCCACATGGCCCGTCCGTCCGTCAGTGACGATAGAATGGATTCGGATAGAAAATGAAGCTGCCTTTGGCCGCAAGCTCGGTCACGGTGCTGGTGACGGTTTCCTGCATACGACGGTGCAGCTCGGCAACCGCTTCGTCGATCGAGCCCGTATATTCATGCAAGCTCAGTGGATCGGGCACCCGGATGTGGGCGCAACGCGGCCCGGCCGGCTGCGGAATGAATCGGTTCATCGTGTCACGCAGACCGCCCCGGCAATAGTCGTTGCGGATCCGCTTCAGATGTTCGGCGATCTCCTCCTGGGTGATGCGCGGGTTGGCCGAAGCCCAGGATCCAACGCGTTGCAGCCGCTGAATCGTACCGGCGAGCGCGCGGACCTGCTTTTGCCCTTCCGCGTCGCCGGTGTTTTCGCGCTGCCAGCGACGCGCCCGCCGAAGAAGCTCGATGGTGTCGGTGATGGCAGCGTCGGGTGAGATGCTTTCGCCGAGCCGGCGGCCGAGTTCTGTGACCAACGCCTTCTGGCGTTCGGCATATGTCGCGCCTTCGTCGGACGGCATGCCGCAGGCGGCTTCATCGCGGGTCAGCAGCGTCGAATAGATATGATGGATGCGCTGCGGCAGCGTGTCGGTCGCCTGGCGTTCTATTTTCAGGCTTTTCTCGACATAGGCGCATTCCTTCGCCAGCGCCGCTTCGACATTCCTGGTGAAGGCAAGCTTCCAGACGACTGGCGCGATCCAGACCTTGAAATCGGGGTCCGTGGCCCGACCCAGCCTGAGAGCCTCAAGCCCCATCTCGACAGCACCCGGCAGCAACGGCGCAACGACATTGGCGTGCCAGCCGACGCCGCCTTCGGGATGCAGCAGCACGCCATGGCCTTTCAAGGCCCAGGCGACGGAGTGTTCCTTGGCTGCCCCGCTGTTGCCGGGAATCTGGGCGATCAGATTATTGGCCAACCAGAATTTCTGCATCATTCTGCCAAGACCGTTGACGACGCCGTTCGTCGCCCAGGAGGCAGCGAGCGGGCTGACCTGCGACACGATCTCCTTGTCGATCATCCAGTCGGTGAAGAATTCGGGATGATTGGGCGTGACGAAAGTCGCCTTCCCCGCCCCGCAACTGGCCCTCAGCCGCTCAAGGTCGGTGTCGGGAAAGTCGATATGGCGGACATTCGCGACGCCGCGTAAACCGGCCAGGCGGTTGAACGGCAAGGTATCGCGAAATCCGGGAATGCCGCGCAGCATGACGATCCGGTTGACGGATGTCATGGCCCTGATCAGTACCGGGTTAGGCCTCGGCGCAACGAAGACATCGATCTTGCTCAAGCTGCTCCCCCATTGCGCCTGGACGCTGGGGACAAGGTTGAGAGACGATTGCGGCACGTTCAAGTCGTTCGCCACGACCACGGCGTGTCGTGGTTAATCGACCGGCCGGATAAGCCTTATTTGGCCGGGCAGGCTTTCGTCTGGTCGAACAGCGACAGATTGACCAGCTTGCCGGTCATCGAGAAGTCGCCATAGTCCATGGTGAGGTCGCGAGTGATGCCGTTGTCATGCAGCTTGAAGCTGATGCGGTATTCCGGCACCTCTTCGCCTGTCTTGCCGGTGTCGTCGAAATAGGCGATGTCGACCGGCCAGTATTTGTCGGCGGCGAGCTTCGCCAGTGCCGGAGCCTCCGGATCGGCCTTGTCGGTGTCGGTTTTCTTGCCGACGACGACGGTGGTGGTCATCACCTTGTTGGCGTCTTCGGAACCGTCGAACAGATTGGTTTCGTAAAAGTTTTCGCCTTTTTCGGCCTTGCCGATCAGTTCGACCAGATGCTGAGTCGGGAACTGGGTCGAGGCCAGTTCGACGCTGTTCTTTTCCGGCTTGTCGATATCGACCTTCAGGCCCTTCGTTCCTTTCGTAGCGATGCCCTTGACCTCCTTGTCGAGGTTCTGGTCGACAAAGGACTTCGTCACGAATGAAAAGGTCTTGCCTTCCGCATCCTCGAACGTGGTGGTCTGCTGATCGGTCAGCCTGGTGTTTTCGGCGGTCACGATCTGAGTGACGAAGCGGAATTTCACCGTATAGCCCTCGCAGGCCGAGCCGTTGAACTCATAGACCATGCGGCCGGATATGCCTGTGATGCCGGACTGATCGGAAGCCTTTTTCAGGGTAAGGTCGTAAACGGCGCGGTGGGCCTGCAGCGCCGGCGCAGCAAAGGCTGGGCCGATCGAGAAGATCCCCGACAGCAGAACGGCATGGAATGCAAGGCGCGCTGCGCGCATGAGGTACTCCGATCGTCGCGGCTGATGGCAAGCCGCAGGGAAAGATGGTCCAGCTTAAAAAAAGTCATGGCGGAAGCGAGGCAAAAATAGCAATTTCGGCCCGGCCGGCACGGCGTCACCAAGCAATAGGGAAATACCATGAGTGAAACAATCGAAAAGCGGCTAAGCGACCTGGGCGTGACGCTTCCCGTCGCGGCCGCGCCCGCCGCCAATTACGTGCCCTATTGCAGGACCGGCAATTTGCTGTTCACCGCCGGGCAATTGCCGCTCAAGGACGGCAAGCTGCAGGCGAGCGGGCTGCTCGGCCGCGACGTCGACACGGCAGGCGGCAAAGAGGCGGCAAAATACTGCGCGATCAACATCCTGGCGCAGGCCAAGGCAGCGCTCGGCGACCTCGAGAAGATCCACCGCTTGGTGAAGATCACCGTTTTCGTGGCTTCGACGCCTGAGTTTGTCGAGCAGCATCTGGTTGCCAACGGCGCCTCCGATTTCCTGGTCGCGGCGCTTGGCGAGCGCGGCAAGCATGCCCGTTCCGCCGTCGGCACGGCCTGCCTGCCGCTTAATGCCGCAGTGGAAATCGAAGCCATCTTCGAAGTCGAATGAGCCAGGGGACAGATATGACCGACCTATCCTGGCTGACCGCCCGGCCCGTCGCCCATCGCGGCTTCCATGACATGAACAAGACGCGCTGGGAAAACACGCTTTCCGCTTTCGCGGCGGCGGCCGAGCGCGGCTATGCCATCGAATGCGACGTGCACCTCTCGTCCGACCGCGTTCCAGTCATCATCCATGATGGCGATCTCAAGCGCCTGACCGGCCAGGACGGCTTCGTCTGGCAGCGCACAGCGGCGGAACTGGCGGCGCTCAAGATCGGCGGCACGGCGGACCATGTGCCGACGCTTCAGGAAGCACTCGACCTGATCGACGGCCGCGTGCCACTAGTCGCCGAGCTGAAGGGCATGCCCGGCTATGACGAAGGCCTGGTGGCAAGCGTCGGCAAGATGCTCAAGCGTTACAAGGGCAAGGCGGCGATCATGTCGTTCGACCACTGGCTGGTCCGCGATTTCCCGAAACATGCGCCGGGCATTCCGGGCGGACTGACCGCCTACGGCAAGGACGTCAGGCTGATCGAGGCGCATTTCGCCATGCTGGCGCACGAGATCGTCTTCACCTCCTATGCTGCCGGCGACCTGCCGAACGAGTTCGTCAGCTTCGTGCGTGAAAAGCTGAAAATGCCTGTCATCACCTGGACCGTGCATGACCAGCCGGCTGTCGACCTGACCTTCAGATATGCCGACCAGATGACATTCGAGGGGTTCGAACCCGATCTTGTCAAAGTCGCCTGAGTGCCTGAAACGTGACTTGTACCAAGCCGGACGGAGCTTAAATAAGCCTCATGGATCAAGGCGACGAGGGCGATGGCCGGACTGCAAATGCGGACTATTCGATCCGCGTCGCCGCTGGCATCGGCGCTTTCACCCCAGAGGAATGGAATAGCTTTGCCGGAACTGCGCGCGGCGATGCAGAAACCAATTACAATCCTTTGGTTTCCTTCGCTTTCCTGAGCGCGCTTGAGGATTCCGGATGCGCCGTGCGGCGCACCGGTTGGCAGGGCCATCACCTCAGGCTGGAGGATGGGCAAGGCAGATTGCTGGGCGCGGTGCCCTGCTATCTCAAATCGCACAGCCAGGGCGAATATGTGTTCGACCATGGCTGGTCGGATGCGTTCGAGCGCGCCGGTGGCCGCTATTATCCCAAACTGCAAAGTGCTGTGCCGTTTTCCCCGGTCACCGGCCCTCGCCTGCTGGTCACCAAGGGTGAGGACAGCGCCACGGTGAAGGCTGGTCTCGCGGCCGGTCTGAAGGCGGTCACGCAAAAACTCGGTGTCTCTTCCGCGCATGTCACCTTCGCGCAAGAGAGCGACGTGGAGGTGCTGGAAGCGGCAGGTTTCCTGCACCGCACCGACCAGCAATTCCATTTCTTCAACGAGGGCTTTTCGACCTATGACGACTTCCTCGCCACCCTTGCCTCACGCAAGCGAAAGGCGATGAAGAAGGAAAGGCGCGAAGCGCTTGCCGATGGCATTTCGATCGACCGGCTGACCGGCAAGGACATCACCGAGAAGGCCTGGGACGATTTTTACGCCTTCTACATGGACACCGGCAGCCGCAAATGGGGCCGGCCCTATCTCAACCGCCAGTTCTTCTCGCTGATCGGCGAACGCATGGCCGACGATATCCTGCTGGTGATGGCGAGGCGCAACGGGCGCTACATTGCCGGGGCCATCAATTTCATCGGCTCCGACGCACTCTATGGCCGCAACTGGGGCTGCATCGAGGACCATCCCTTCCTGCATTTCGAGGTCTGCTACCATCAGGCGATCGACTTCGCCATCGAACGCAAGCTGAAGGTGGTCGAGGCGGGAGCGCAGGGCGAGCACAAGCTGGCGCGCGGCTACCGGCCAGTGACCATGCATTCCGCGCACTACATCGCTCATCCCGGCCTGCGCAACGCCGTTGCCGATTATCTCAGGCGCGAACGCCACGAGGTGGAGCGGATGAGCGAATATCTCGAAGGGCACACCCCGTTCCGTAAGGATCTGGAAGAATAGCAACAGGTTGCCCTGATGGGCAGGGTCGACGATCGTCTTGCCGACTTTCGACAGCTTCGCTACACGAAAGGCACAATCCGGAGCGTCCGCCATGACTGAATCCTATGACACCGACAACATCTTCGCGAGGATCCTGCGCGGCGAAATTCCCTCGCACCGCGTCTACGAGGACGATGCGTTCATAGCTTTCATGGATGTGATGCCGCAGGGGCCGGGCCATACGCTCGTGGTGCCGAAGGTGCCGTCGCGCAACCTGCTCGACGCCGATCCGTCAATTTTCGGCCCGCTTTTCACGGTCGTTCAGAAAGTGGCGCAGGCAGTGAAAAAGGCCTTCGGCGCCGACGGCGTCACCGTCATGCAGTTCAATGAGCCGGCCTCGGGCCAGACCGTTTATCATCTCCATGTGCATGTCATCCCGCGCTTCGACGGCATCCCGCTGAAGCCACACACGGGCGCGATGGAAAAGCCGGAGGTGTTGGCCGAAAACGCCGAAAAGATACGAGCGGCACTGCAAGGCTGACGCCGCAATCGCCGACAAACTGGAAACAGGTTTAACCGGCCGAGGGTTGAGCCCGTTGCTCGATGGCACTCGGCCGAGCGACGCCTTGCTCCAGCCGCAGGCGGATCGCATCCGCGCATTGCACAGGGCTCAGAAGCGAGGTGTCGACTTCCAGATCGTATATGCCTGGCCGGTGCACCTCTTCTTGCCATAGACGCACGGGCAATGGCACGGGATCGTCGGGCGAACCGGTCACATATCCCTTGTCGGCCGCGCTGGCGGCGCGCCTTTCCATGATGATTTCGATCGGGCAGCGAACGCCGACAAGCAGCACCGGCAGCCCGGCGAGACGGCGGGCGCAATCGGCCAGGATGTGGAGCGGTTTCGAATAGGCATCGTGATGGCCGACATCCGCAACGACATTCAGTTCCAACCGGCTGTGGGCGGCTATCGATTCGTAGAGCGCGGCGTACAATCCGGGCACGAAGGCCTCAAGGTCCGGACGCTCGCCGCCAGGCCGCAATCCTATCCCAGGCCGATAGCGTGGCGGCGTGGCCTGCTCGTAGACGTCGACACCGAGATTGAGCCAGACGCCGTCGAAGCTCTCCTGAATAGCCCTCGCGATGCTTGATTTTCCCGATCGCGGCGCGCCGTTCAGGATAATGATCTGCCCGGCCATGCGTCCTCCCGCTCCAATGAAAAAAGCCCCGTTTCCGGGGCTTTTTCGACTTTCGTCAAGGTCAGTTCTTTCGGGGCAGTTGCGGCACGAGGCTGCGCTTGCCGCCGTCCTTGCCCTTGGCTTCGGGCTTCTGCGCCACCAGCTTCTTGGCCGCGGGCTTCTTCGCCACGGCCTTTCTGGGCTTCGGCGTTTCTTCCGGCTCTTCCTTCTTCGGCTTGACCGGCGCCTCGTCGGCGAGCGATTCAAGCTTCAGGCCGGTCTCGCCGGTTTCCTTCTTCTCGACGGTGACACGCACCGTGCCGCCCTTCTTGAGCTTGCCGAACAGCACCTCGTCGGCCAGCGGTTTCTTGATGTGCTCCTGGATGACACGGCCGAGCGGCCGCGCTCCCATGCGCTCGTCATAGCCCTTGTCGGCGAGCCAGGCGATCGCATCCGACGACAGGTCGAAGGTGACGCCACGCTCGGAAAGCTGGGCCTCGAGCTGCATGACGAACTTCTGCACCACCTGATGGATGACCGGCACCGGCAGCGAGCCAAACGGGATGATCGCATCGAGACGGTTGCGGAATTCCGGCGTGAACAGCCGGTTGATCGCCTCGACATCGTCGCCTTCGCGCTTGGTCGAGCCGAAGCCGATCGCCGCGCGCTGCGCATCCGACGCACCCGCATTGGTGGTCATGATCAGGATCACATTGCGGAAGTCGATCTGCTTGCCGTTATGGTCGGTCAGCTTGCCGTGGTCCATCACCTGCAACAGGATGTTGAACAGGTCCGGATGCGCCTTCTCGACTTCGTCCAGCAACAGCACACAATGCGGATGCTGGTCGACGCCGTCGGTCAAAAGACCGCCCTGGTCGAAGCCGACATAGCCGGGAGGAGCGCCGATCAGCCGCGAAACGGTGTGGCGTTCCATGTATTCCGACATGTCGAAGCGGATCAGCTCGACACCGAGCGAGGCGGCCAACTGCTTGGCCACTTCGGTCTTGCCGACGCCGGTCGGACCGGAGAACAGGTAGGAACCGATCGGCTTTTCCGGTTCACGCAGCCCCGCACGCGCCAGCTTGATGGCCGAGGTCAACGCGGTGATCGCGGTGTCCTGGCCATAGACGACGCGCTTCAGCTCGATATCGAGGCCTTGCAGCACCTTCTCGTCGTCGGCCGAAACCGTCTTCGGCGGGATGCGGGCCATGGTGGCGATCGTCGCTTCGATCTCCTTGATGCCGATGGTCTTCTTGCGCTTGCCTTCCGGCACCAGCATTTGCGAGGCACCGGTCTCGTCGATCACGTCGATCGCCTTGTCCGGCAGCTTGCGGTCGTTGATGTAGCGCGCTGAAAGCTCCACCGAGGCCTTGATCGCCTCGTTGGTGAACTTCACCTTGTGGAATTCCTCATAATAGGGCTTCAGGCCCTTCATGATCTCGATAGCGTCCTGGATGGTCGGCTCGTTGACGTCGATCTTCTGGAAGCGCCGCACCAAGGCACGGTCCTTCTCGAAGAACTGGCGGAATTCCTTGTAGGTGGTCGAGCCGATGCAACGGATCGCACCCGACGACAGAGCCGGCTTCAACAGGTTCGACGCATCCATGGCGCCGCCCGATGTGGCCCCGGCCCCGATCACCGTGTGGATCTCGTCGATGAACAGCACAGCACCTGGATAGTCCTCGAGTTCCTTGACGACCTGCTTCAGCCGTTCCTCGAAATCACCGCGATAGCGCGTGCCGGCAAGCAGCGTGCCCATGTCGAGCGCGAAGATGGTGGCATTGTGCAGCACTTCGGGAACGTCGCCCTCGACGATGCGCTTGGCCAAGCCTTCGGCGATCGCCGTCTTGCCAACGCCGGGATCGCCGACATAGAGCGGGTTGTTCTTGGAGCGGCGGCACAGCACCTGGATGGTGCGGTTGATCTCGGACTCGCGGCCGATCAGCGGGTCGATCTTGCCGGCCTTGGCCTTGTTGTTGAGGTTGACGCAATAAGCGGTCAGCGCATCCTGCTGCTGCTTCTTCTTGCCGCCTTCCTCCTGCGGCTCGGCGCCGTTCTGGCCGCCCTGCTCGTCATCGGCGCCGCGCGGCGAGCGTGTCTCCGACGCGCCCGGACGCTTGGCGATGCCGTGCGAGATGTAGTTGACCGCGTCGTAGCGGGTCATCTGCTGTTCCTGCAGGAAATAGGCGGCATGGCTCTCGCGCTCGGCGAAGATGGCGACGAGCACGTTGGCGCCCGACACTTCCTCGCGGCCCGATGACTGCACATGGATCACCGCGCGCTGGATGACGCGCTGGAAACCGGCCGTCGGCTTGGAGTCCTCGTCGTAGCCTGTGACGAGGTTGTCGAGTTCGGTGTCGATATAGGTGAGAACCGTGTGCTTAAGCTCATCGAGATCGACATTGCAGGCGCGCATGACGGCGGCGGCCTCGGTGTCGTCGACGAGCGCGAGCAGCAAATGTTCAAGGGTTGCGTATTCATGGTGCCGCTCATTGGCGAGCGTCAGCGCCTGGTGAAGCGCCTTTTCCAGGCCTTGGGAGAAAGCCGGCATGTTACCTCACTTCTTCTCCATCACGCATTGCAGCGGATGCTGATTCTGTCGGGCGAAATCCATGACCTGGGACACTTTGGTCTCGGCCACCTCGAATGTATAGACCCCGCACTCGCCCACTCCATGATTGTGAACATGAAGCATGATGCGTGTGGCGGCTTCGCGGTCCTTCTGGAAAAAACGCTCCAGCACGTGAACCACGAACTCCATGGGCGTGTAGTCGTCGTTGAGGATGAGGACCCGATAAAGGCTGGGCTTCTTGGTCTTGGTTTTGGTGCGCGTGATGACGGCCGTCCCGCGGCCGGCCTCATTGCCGTCGCCGCCGCCGTTTTGCATCCGCGCCACGTGTCTCGTGGCAGTCAAACCGATCGTCACGTATTCCTGCCTTTTTCGAATCCCCATGCGAGTTCGACATGTAGGTGTTCGATGTACGATTTTAAGCCCTTCTGTTTAGCTGACAATATGGCTAGGTGACCAAACTTGGACGATTTTCGCAATCGTGAAGGGGCGAGAGGCCCTTGATCGGGAATTGACATGAAAAAACCCGGCCGCGTTTCCGCAGCCGGGTTTTGTCACGGCCCAAAGGGCCGAATCCGGGTCGTGCCGGGACGAAGTTACTTCGCCTTGGCAACGATCGATTCGAAAGGCTTGTAAGCTTCCTTGGCGAGCTCGGCATAAAGATCGCCGATCTTGGTGGCCTCGGCGACGAACGCCTCGTAGGACTGCTTGGCGTAATCCGACTGGATCTCGATCGCTTTTTCCAGCGACTTGGCCGAAAACAGCTTCTCCACAGTGGCGCTGCCGGACTCAAAACTCTTCTTGGTATATTCGCCAGCCTCGGTGGCGATCGCCTGGGCGCCCTTGGAGAGCGACGCGAAACTCTTCAATCCGGTGTCGGCAAATTCTTTGCCGTATTTGCTGAAGTCCTCATAGGTCTGGGTCATTTCACGATTCCCTTGACGGTTGAGGCGTCCTTCTTCGGGGCGCCCTTGTGCAATGCACTACAATATATTGTGCGCCGCACAAAAGTCAATGTTTCGCCAGTGTGCGAGCCCGCCTGCGCAGCCAATGGCTAAAAATCGAATAAAGAGAGCTTCAAGCCCGAAGAAAATGGTGAACGCGGCGGTTACCATAAACGGATTGGTAACGCTGCCCCGGTAGCTTGGCCGGAAGCGAGGCAGGACCCTTTGCCGCCTCCAGCGCAACGAAGAAATCCAAGGGAAGTACCAGTGCGTAAGGCGTTGTTGGGCATCGTTTCCAAATCCACCTCCCCTCTCAAAACGATCATGATCATCGCGATGGCGATGGCGTTCGTTTGCGGCGACGTTGCCTCGTCGCTGGCGGCGAGGTCGGCGGCCATCGTCATCGACGCCAAGACCGGCAAGGTGCTGTATTCGGCGGACGCAGACGGCAGGCGCTATCCGGCATCGCTGACCAAGATGATGACGCTCTATCTGACCTTCGAAGCACTGGCGAAGGGCAAGATCAGCAGGAATTCGCAGGTCGTGTTCTCGGCCAATGCCGCGGCGGAGCCGCCGACGAAGCTCGGCGTCAAGGCAGGCGGTTCGGTTACGGTCGAAACCGCGATCCTGTCGATGGTCACCAAATCCGCAAACGACTCGGCAACCGCGCTCGGCGAAATGCTCGGCGGCAACGAAGCCACCTTCGCCCGCATGATGACCGCCAAGGCGCGTGCCTTGGGCATGAACGGCACCGTGTTCCGCAACGCCAACGGCCTGCCCAATCCCGGCCAGTTCACCACCGCGCGCGACATGGCGACGCTCGGCATCGCGCTGAGGGAGCATTTCCCGCAGTACTACGGCTATTTCGCGCAGCGTTCCTTTCTCTACGGGCGCCAGCGCATCAACGGCCACAACCGTCTGCTCGGGCGCATCAAGGGCGTCGACGGCATCAAGACGGGCTACACCCGCGCCTCCGGCTTCAACCTCGTCTCGTCGGTTTCCGACGGCAATCGCCGCATCGTCGGCGTCGTCATGGGCGGCACCTCCGGCGGCAGCCGCGACAATCAGATGGCGACGTTGATCAACACCTATTTGCCGAGGGCATCGACCCGCGGCGGCGGCGATCTGGTCGCCAAGGCCGGCGACAACAACCCGATCACCGCGCTTGCCAAGGTGCTCCTGCCCAAGCACGACGCGCCGACACCGGACGACAAGCCTGTTGTGGCGCAGGACGATGCAACCGTCGCCGAGGACGCTACGGTCGCGGAAGACGACACCGCGCAGGACGAAGAGGCAGCCCCGGTCGTCAAGGCCAGGAAGGTCAAGACCGTCATTGTATCGGCCCCTCAAATTGCCACTGCCCAGGTCGTCGCCGCCTATGCCGAGCCGACGCCGGCGGCTGTCGATCCGGTCAACACCGCATCGGTGCCGTCGGGCTGGGCCATTCAGGTCGCCTCTTCGCCAAAACAGTCCGAAGCCCAGGCGTTCCTCGACAAGACCACTAAGCAGGCGCCCAAGGTGCTGGCCGACGCGTCCGGCTTCACCGTCGCCTTCGACAAGGACGGGGTCACTTATTACCGCGCCCGCTTCGGTGGCTTTGGTTCGAAGACCGCCGCCTGGAAGGCTTGCACCGCTTTGAAGAAGAAGAACATCGAGTGCTACGCCGTCCAGCAGTAGGACTGCGTGGAAGTCATCTCCCGGAAAAATTCTGCGTCGAAGGAGACTAGTTGTGATTGGAGAGCAAGACGTCCTTGGCTTCATTAATCCGCGCCGCCAGGAAAGACGTGCCGCCGATATCGGGGTGCAGGCGCTGCATCAGGCGGCGGTGCGCCTTGCGGACATCCGCCGCGGCGGCCCCCGCTTCAAGACCAAGGACCTTGTAGGCCTCCTCCTTAGTCATGGCGCCCGAACCTGGCGCAACACCCAACCCTTCGCCACCGTTCGTCTCAGTGTTTTTGCGCCAGACGGGAAATCTGCCGTCAAGATACGTCTCTAGCAACTGCCGGCTCTCCGGATCGCCGGAGAGTTCCCGGTAGAGATGCTGCAATTCGGCCAGCCCCATCGCACCCAGCATCTTGCCTTCATGGCGGCCGGCCAGGACCAGTCCTTCGAGGCGGCCGGTAGCGTGATCAAGCTCCATTTCCAATGCCGCGGTACGCACCGTCGAACGCTTGCCCTGCACCGGTCTGGCCGTCTGGTGTTTCATTCGCACCGAACCGTACCAGGCAATTGCAGTGGCCAATATGATGCCGGCGATTCCTTCGCGCCCGACCACAAGCACAGCGACGCCGATCAGTGCCAAGAGAACCGGCCCGAGTGTGCGCATCCCGCTTGCCAGTTTTCCCGGATCGGCGCGCAGAAAGATGGTCACCGCGCCTAGAAGCACCAGAAGCAATGCAACAAATAAGATAACTGCGCCCATCAGTTCCCGCCGCCCCGCAGATGCTCGATCATCAGCCGGTCTTCCGGCCTGCCCCTGGCCTCGAGCGCCTTCAGCCCGCCGGTTGCAAACACCGCAACCGCCGAAAGCAGTCCTGCCAGGGTCGCGGCAGCCCGCCGATCAAATCGGAACCAAGCCCCTTTGGACAACCGCGTGATTTCCTTAAACGCTTTTTCTGCGCCGGAATCGTGACCTTCCTGGAAAATGAAGACAGGAACGCCATGCAGGCCAAGGCTGCCCGCCTTCTCGGCCAGATCGTCGATGTTTTCTTCCATCGCATCGCCGATATAGACCAGCGCATTGACCTTGGCCGTAGCCGTCTGTTTCAACGCATGCGCCAGCACCTTGCCGATCTGGGTGTGGCCGCTGCGGCATTGGATTCGCGTCATCAGCTGCTTCAAGGCATTGGTATCGGTGACGAAAGCGGACGAACGGCACTCGCCCAGGCCGCGAAAATAGACCAGTTGGACGCTGAGGGTTCCGGCCTTGCCGACGGCATCGAACATCTGGCCCTGCAGCTCACAAGCCAGATCCCAGGTCGGCTGGCGGCTCATCGTCGCGTCGAGCGAAAGGATCAGCCTGCCCGAACCCGTCGCCGACGCAGCCAGCATCCTTGCCTGCCGAAGAAAGGCTTCGATCTCGCCGGCATCGGATTGAGGTTTGACCGGCGCAGGATTGGCCCTTGCGGGCACGGGCTGCTTCTTGTCGTTCATGAAAAGAAGATGTGGCGTTGTTCCACCGCTTGCAAGCCCTGCCCAAGGCAACAATGAGGGCCAGAGGCCTGGATTCTCAGGGGTCAGAGCAGACCGAGATCGGCAAGCTCGCGCCTGAGTTTCGGCGGCATCTCGATCAGCCCGGCCTTGCCTTTGCCAAGATCGAGTGGCGCGTCCGCCGGCTTCAGATAGCGCCAGCCCTGAAAGGCCCGGCGCGGCTGCCAGTCGGTTCGAACAACCTCAGGGTCGAGTATCAAGTGGCAACGGCCGATGCCCTCATCGTCGGTGAACGGCCGGATCTCGGTGATCAGCTGGCGGCATTGCACATTGCCCTTGATCACCCAGTAGAGCGAACCGCCATCGGTAACTTCGGCGCCGCGCGTCGGCATCATGCGGGTAGTGTGGTATTGCTCGACCGGCTGACCGGCGCGCCGCCGCTCGTCGAGACGGAGGGCAATCCACTCTTCGAGATCCTCGACGCTGTCGCAGCCTACGCACAGTTTTATCAGATTGAGAGACATCCCTTAAGGTTTAGTCCGCCGCGCGGACGCGTCAACGGCATGACCGACTTCTCCACAGTAGCAGTTTAGGCCAGCCCTCAGCACTCCACGACATTGACGGCTAGCCCGCCAAGGCTGGTTTCCTTGTACTTCTCGTTCATGTCGAGGCCGGTCTGGCGCATGGTTTCGATCGCCGCATCGAGCGGTACGAAATGGATGCCGTCGCCCTTGATGGCAAGCGACGCAGCCGTCACCGCCTTGACGGCGCCCAGCGCATTGCGCTCGATGCACGGCACTTGCACCAGCCCGCCGACCGGATCGCAGGTCATGCCGAGATGGTGTTCGAGCGCGATCTCGGCGGCGTTTTCGACCTGTTCGGGCGTGCCGCCCATGACGGCACACAAGCCGGCCGCCGCCATCGCCGACGCCGACCCGACCTCGCCTTGGCAGCCGACCTCGGCGCCCGAAATCGAGGCGTTGGTCTTGATAATGCCGCCGACGGCGGCTGCCGTCAGCAGGAAGTCACGGATGCTCGGCTGGTCGGCCTCGGGATGGAAATGCAGCCAGTAGCGCAACACTGCCGGCAGCGTGCCTGCCGCGCCATTGGTCGGCGCGGTGACGACCCGGCCGCCAGCGGCATTCTCCTCATTGACCGCCATGGCGTAGATCGACAGCCAGTCATTGGCGAGCAGCGGATTGGGCTTGTTCTGCTGCCACTGCTCCTGCAGCTTGTCATGCAGCATACGCGCGCGGCGGCGCACCTTCAGCCCACCCGGCATGATGCCGTCCTGCGACAGGCCACGGTCGATGCAGCCCTTCATGGCGCTCCAGATGCCATCGAGGCCGGCGTCGAGCTCCTCACGCGACATCTGCGTCTCCTCGTTGACGCGCTTCATGTCGGCGATGGAAAGGCCGCTTTTGCCGGCCATGGCCAGCATCTCGACCGCATTCTTGAAGGGATAAGGCACTTTCTTGCCTTCTGTGGTCACCGAGCCCTTGGCCTTCATCCGCTGCAGCTCTTCTTCCGAAACCACGAAGCCGCCGCCGATCGAATAGTAGATGCGCTTGAGCAGCAGGCGGCCGCCTGAATCATAAGCGTAGAACGCCATGCCGTTGGCGTGGCCGGTGAGCGGCGTCTTGCGGTCCAGCACCAGATCTGTAGCCGGATCGAAGCGATAGGAGGGATGGCCGGGCGGCGAAATGCGCTTTTCGGCCGCGATGCGGCTGGCTATGCCATCGGCCTGATCGGGATCGACCGTCTGCGGCGTCAGACCGGCAAGGCCGAGGATGACGGCGCGATCACTGCCGTGGCCGATGCCGGTGTAGGCGAGCGAACCATGCAGGCTGGCGCCAAGCCGGTCGACCTTCACACCCGCCGGGCGCGGCCAGTCACTTCCCGCGACCTCGTCGAGAAACCGCGCCGCGGCGGTCATCGGCCCCATCGTGTGCGAACTCGAGGGTCCTATGCCGATCTTGAACAGGTCGAAAACCGAAAGGAACACGCGGCGTTGTCTCCTGGAGTCAGGTCGAGGACTACATATAGGAACTCCCAGGATATTTCCGCTCTTTTGGAAATCGCGGCGCTGCACCCGCCGACCTTGTTTGCTCCGGCAGCGACATTGGTGCCGATCGCTGGTCGCGGACATCGAAGCGACCGCACTGAATGTGATAAATTCAGTCCATGGGCGATTCTATCGATCTTCCGACAGCCGATCTCGGGGCGCTGGCCTTCTTCCTCCTCGCGTGGCTGCTGCACACGTTCGCCTCCGACGGCAAGCTGGTCAGCCGCGTATCGCTGACCACGGCGATGAATGCGCAGCGGCAAACCTGGATGCGGACCATGGCCGAACGCGAGATCCGCATCGTCGACACCGCCATCATGAGCGGCCTGCAGCAAGGCACTGCCTTTTTCGCGTCCAGCTCACTGATCGCGATCGGCGGCTGCTTTGCCTTGCTTGGCGCGTCGGACCGGGTTCTTGAAGTGCTCAGCGACCTGCCCCTGGGCGGCGCGCCGTCGCGCGCGGCTTTCCAGATTAAGGTCTTCGGACTGGTGCTGATCCTGGCATTTTCGTTCTTCAAATTCGGCTGGGCTTATCGGCTGTTCAACTACTGCACGATCCTCATCGGCGCCGTGCCGATCCCGCATGGCGAAGCCTCGCGCAACCCGGTTACCGAAACGGCGGTGTGGCGTGCGGCGCAGATGAACATGCTCGCGGGAAAGCACTTCAACTCCGGCCTGCGCGGCGTGTTCTTCTCGATCGGCTATCTCGGCTGGTTCGTCGACCCCATGGTGTTCGTGTTGTCGACGCTGCTGCTGCTGGCCGTGCTGGTGCGGCGCCAGTTCTTCTCGGCGGCCAGACAGGCGGTGATCGGTCAGCCGCCAGGCCCTGGAAAAGGCTGATCGATCCGGCCTGACAGCCAATAGGCAAAAAGCCCGATCCATTCGCGGATGGCGGTGGTGGTGGCCTGCAGCGAATCGGCCGGGTTGTCGCGAAACAGGCCGACGCCTTCCCGTCCCGAAGTGCGATAGTCGACCGGCCACGGAACGGTCGCAAAGCCGGCCTTGTCGAACAGCGCCTTGGCGCGCGGCATATGGAAGGCCGAGGTCACCAGCAACCAGGTCTCGCCGCGCTTCGGCGTCACCAGTTCCTTGGTGAAGACCGCATTCTCATAGGTATTGCGGGATTTGTTCTCCAGGATCAGGCGATCGGCCGTCACACCAAGCGCGGTGAGCAGACGGGGTGCCGTGGCGGCATCGCCCTCGCCATCGAGAAACAACTCGCCTGTGCCGCCGGAGACGACGATTTTGGCGGTGGGAAAGCGCCGGGCGAGGACAGCGGCCTCCACCATCCGATCGCCGCTGCCGTTAAGCTCGTAGCCGCCGCGCACCAGATTGATGGCGCCTTCAAAACCGCCGCCGAGCACGACGATGCCGTCGATCTTTTCCGGCAGCTTCGGGCGCGCAAAGCGCTCTTCCAGCGGGTTGAGCATCATGGCGCCAAGCGACGTCCAGGCCGACAGCGCAAGGATCAGGAAGGCCAGCACGCTGCCGGTGACCGCCAGCCGCCGGCGACCGATCATGGCCGCGAGCAGTCCCGCCAGCAGCAGGAAGATCGCCAGGTTAAGCGGCTGGATGAAGAACCAGAAGATCTTGGAAAGATAGAAGAACATCGCTCACCGCTCTCGGACGAGCGGCATGCTTACCACCACTTTTCCGGCTGGAATGTGCCGGCCGCCTGCTCGATGACGGCAGCAGTCTGGAACAGGGTTTCCTCGTCGAACGGCCGGCCGATCAGCTGCAGCCCAAGCGGCAGGCCCTTGGCGTCGAGCCCGGCGGGCACGGCGATGCCCGGCAGGCCGGCCATGTTCACCGTGACCGTAAAAATGTCGTTGAGGTACATCTTGACCGGATCGGCGGCCATGTCCTCGTCGGCGATGCCGAAGGCGGCGGACGGCGTTGCCGGGGTCAGGATGACATCGACGCCGGCGGCGAAAACAGTCTCGAAGTCGCGCTTGATCAGATTGCGCACCTTCTGCGCCTGTAGGTAGTAGGCGTCGTAATAGCCGGCCGACAGCACATAGGTGCCGATCATGATGCGGCGCTTGACCTCGCGGCCGAAACCGGCAGCACGTGTCTTCTCGTACATGTCGACGATGTCCTTGCCCGGCACGCGCAATCCGTAGCGGACGCCGTCATAGCGGGCGAGGTTGGACGAAGCCTCGGCGGGGGCCACGATGTAGTAAGCCGGCAGCGCGTATTTGGTGTGCGGCAGGGAAATATCGACGATCTCGGCGCCGGCCTCCTTCAGCCAGGCAATGCCCTTTTGCCACAGCGCCTCGATCTCTTCGGGCATGCCATCGACACGGTATTCCCTGGGAATGCCGACCTTCATGCCCTTGATCGGCTTGCCGATCACCGCCTCATAGTCCGGCACAGGCCGGTCGACCGACGTGGTGTCCTTCGGGTCGACGGACGCCATCGACTTCAACAGGATCGCGGCATCGCGCACGTCACGGGCGATCGGGCCAGCCTGGTCGAGCGACGAGGCGAAGGCGACGATGCCCCAGCGCGAGCAACGGCCATAGGTCGGCTTGATGCCGACCGTGCCGGTGAAGGCGGCCGGCTGGCGGATCGAGCCGCCGGTATCCGTCGCCGTCGCGCCGGCGCACAGAAAAGCCGAGACCGCGGTCGCCGAACCGCCTGAAGAACCACCCGGCACCAATTGCGCATTGTCCAGGCTGCGCGCGGTCCTGGTGCCGCCGGCCGAGACGAAGCCGCCGTCACCCTGATGCGTCGTCGGCATCACCACCGTGTCGACACGCGAACGCCGCCATGGGTTGATGACGGGACCATAATAGGACGTCTCGTTGGACGAGCCCATGGCGAACTCGTCCATGTTGAGCTTGCCGAGCATCACCGCGCCGTCGGCCCACAGATTTGATGTAACGGTCGATTCGTAGCGCGGCTCGAAGCCGTCGAGCACATGGCTGCAGGCCTGCGTATGGACGCCTTCCGTGCCGAACAGGTCCTTGATACCGAGCGGGATGCCTTCCAGCGCACCGCCCTCGCCCTTCGCCAGTTTTGCGTCGGAGGCCTTGGCCATGTCGCGCGCCTTGTCACCCGTCACCGCGACATAGGCATTGAGCGCCGGATTGGCGCGATCGATGGCCGCGAGATAGGCCCCGGTGAGTTCGGTCGCGGTGATCTCCTTGCCGCGCAACTTGGCGCGCGCCTGCGAAATCGTCAGCTGGGTCAGGTCGCTCATCAAAGGCTCTTTTCGTAAAACACCGACCACTCGGAATCGGGATAATCCAGCACCGGGCCGCAGCGCGAAAACCCGGCGCGTTCGTAGACGGTCCAGGCGGCGGGATGGCGATCGCCCGTCTCCAGCACCAGGCGCTTCAGCCCCTCAGTACGCGCCAGCGCTTCGACCTGCGCGACGATGCTGGCGCCGATCTTGCGGCCGCGATGCGAAGGCCGCGTGTACATGCGCTTGATCTCGCCGATGGCGCCGTCATGGCGCTTCAGCGCACCGCAGCCAATGGCGAGACCATCCTCGCGGGCGATGAAAACGGTCGTATCTTCGCCGGCCATCTGCTCGACCGTCAAATGGTAGCAATGCTCAGGCGGCGTCAATTCGAGCAAGGTTTCGTTGAGTTCCGTGACCAGGCCGCGCACGTCGTCCTGCAGCGGCGTCTCGATGGCGATCTCGATTGCCATCGGCCCGCTACTCCACGACCTTCGGAACGAGGAAGAAATTCTCGTCGGTCGCCGGCGCATTGGCGACGATGTCGGCCACCTTGCTGCCGTCGGTGACAACGTCCTGGCGCTTCTTCATCTCCATCGGGGTCACCGAAGTCATCGGCTCGACGCCGGCAACATCGACCTCGTTCAACTGCTCGACGAAGCCTAGTATAGCGTTCAGCTCGCCGGTCATGCGTTCGGCATCTTCTTCACTCACCGCGATGCGGGCGAGATGCGCGACGCGCTTCACTGTTTGCAGATCAACAGACATGTTTTGCCTCGGGGAAAACCAGTTCGGGCTATAGCGGCGCCGCGCGCGGTGCGCAACATGCATCGTGCGGCAGATCAGACCGTGGTGGCGGCCCGGTTCTCGGCCATCGGTCCAAGGACAAGGCGCTGTCTATGGCAGGGCAACGCCCTCGCACAGATAGTAGCTGCCGCTATTGCCGCTTGCCTCGCTTTCGTCACCGGCCGGCCGGACCGATACGAGATCGACTTGCTTCGCGTTCATTTGCGTCACCGAGAGCACATCCGGAAAGACATAGCCCGGTTCCTGGCAGATGGCCGTCACCGCCCAGCTTGGCGAAGCCGTTGCCTTGCTGATCTGCAGAAACTCGCAATTGTACTCGACGCCTTGTAGGCCATGCGCCGAAAGAACGATGTTGCCGGCGTCGATCAACGTTTGCAGCGTGTCCCTTTTTGCCTGTTTGCAAAGCTCCTCGGACTGAAGGTAGACGCCTTCGATGAAATCATCCGCGGCGAGCGCGGGCGACGCCGCGACAAACATGGATACGCAAAGAGATCGCCCCAACGCCATGGATTCATTCCGCTTTAGCTGTTTCTAGACAGTAATCGTCTCACCGATTTTCGGCAATGCCACCGTCACACCGGATCCCTCCAGTCCCGCCTCGAACTTATCAGCGGTCTGATCGATCATCGGGAACGTGCCGAAATGACAAGGGATAACGGTTTCGAACTTGAAGAAGCGGCGGCAGGCAAGTGCCGCCACTGCGCCGCCCATGGTGAAACGGTCGCCGATCGGCACGATGCCGATCTTCGGTTCATGCAACTCATTGATCAGCGCCATGTCAGAAAAGATGTCGGTATCGCCCATGTGATAGAGCGTCTTGTCTTCCGGGAAATGCAGGACAAGGCCGCCCGGATTGCCAAGATAGGTGTTCTGGCCGCCATCGCCCGGGAACGAGGACGAGTGCAGCGCCTGGACGAACGTGGTGGTGAAGCTGCCGCAATCGACGGTGCCGCCGATGTTGCCGGGATTGATCTTCTTGTCGCTGGCGCCCTTGCCGACCAGATACATGCAGATCTCGAAATTCGCGACCAGTTGGGCGCCGCTTTTACCGAGCACTTCCAGGGCGCCGCTGATGTGATCGCTATGACCGTGCGTCAGCAGCACATGCGTGATGCCCTCAGCCGGTCCTTCCCAACCTCCCGTCCAGGACGGATTGCCGATCAAATAGGGATCGATGAGGATCTTGGCGTCAGCCGTTTCGATGCGGAAGGCCGAGTGGCCGTACCAGGTCAGTTTCATGAATGCATTCCTCGATTTTTGTCTTGCCAAAGGATAGAACGCCGATAGCCCGGAGATCAAAGGGTTACTGTGCCCGTTATGCGGTTGAGAGAACACATGACGGTGAAAGGCAAAGGACGGCCGTTGGGCATTATAACGATAGAGGAATTGCCGGCGCGGCTGGCCGGCGGCAAGACGCTGGCCGGGCTCGACCTCGGCGACAAGACGATCGGCGTCGCGGTCTCGGACCAGAGGTTTTCCTTCGCCCATCCGCGCCCGGTCATCATGCGAAGGAAATTCTCGCTCGATGCGGCGGCGCTGCTCGCCTTCCTGCGGAAGGAGAATGCCGGCGCGGTGGTGATTGGGCTGCCGATCAACATGGACGGTTCGGAAGGGCCGCGCGCGCAGAAATCGCGCGCCTTCGTCCGCAACATGGCGCAGATGAGCGACCTGCCCTTTGTGCTCTGGGATGAAAGGCTATCGACGGTCGCCGCCGAAAGGACGCTGATCGAGATGGATTTCTCGCGCCGCAAACGTGCCGGGAAGATCGATTCGGCGGCAGCCGCGTTTATTCTGCAGGGAGTTTTGGACCGGCTTCAGTCGCTCCACGCATCCGCCCGAACGGAACCGGTCCCGCCCAGCGCCGTCTGACCCAGCCTGTGATTTCGCGGCGGCGGCGAAACGCCCACAGCGCCATCAGCAGAAACCCGTCGAAGACGCAGGCCTTTGCCACCATGCCGGGGATGGTCGCCGGGTCGATGCCGAGCATCTGGCCATAGAGTTCGAAGACGAAATCGTGCAGCCGTCGGCTAAGCATGACATAGCCGAAATTCATGTCGTTGAGCGAAAGATAGAACCAGCCCCAAAACAGTGCCATCGGGCCCGCCCACAATGCGAAGATGTAACGCATCAGCGGCCTCCCCCGGCATTGGAGCCCGTGCGGCCCGATATGAGTGAAAGCAGCGAATTGTGGGCCGCGGCCTTTGCCATGCCATGCGCGACGGCTCGAACCTCGCCCTCGCCCGAAGCAGCTGCCGCAACCGCGGACCGCCGTTCGGCAAGCATGGCGACATAGGACGCCAGAAGTGCTGCCAACTGCACGGCGACGACCATAAACAGCCCATTAATGCCTTGCGCGGCGCCACCGATGACGATCAGCGACAACACGCCGGACGCGGAGATGAAGGCGATGCGGGCAACACTGTCGGCGCCCTCGCTGGTCGCGTCATTGATCAGGGTTTCGACGAAGGCCCAGAAGAACAGCACCGCCACGACAAGCAATGCGGTGGCGAGCGGCGCCACGACGACGAATTTGTCGAGGTCGATGAAGCGGGTGCCCTCGATTGTGGCTCCCAGCACGCCGAGCGCCGCCGCCACACCACGGTTTCCGTCGATGCAGATGAGCGCAAGCAGGGCGAAAACGATCGTCCAGTGCAAGGCCAGAAAAGAGGTCAATACGTGTCGCATCGGCGTCCCTGCTTCGCAAAGAAGGGACGGCCAATTTGAACCATTCCCTGCTTTCGCTGAGACAGTGGGCTTTGCCGCTCGTCACCGCAACGGAAACCATTTGTTAAGGTTAACGGCGATTAGCTATGTGCATGAGGATACCCGCCGATGCCTCAAAACCGTGCATGGCGCCGATTTTTACGATGCTCGTGGCTCAATTCACCGGCGGATAGAGCGTGTCGATGATCATGCGCGCATCGTGGCGCGAATCGAGCATGCCATAGGTGTTGCGCCATTGGCCGGCCAAGCGCGTCTCGACGAAAGCGTCGGCGATCCGCCCTGCCCCCAGCCGGCGCAACTCCGCCGCCGCCGCCGACAGTGCCAGCTGTTCGGTGAGCAGACGGGCGGAGCCCTCGTCGGTCGCCGCGACCTGCATCGCCGCCTTCAGCACGCCGATCGTGCCGCGTCCGCCGGCGCCGAGATCGCGGTCGATGCCGGCCAGCACATCCTCAAACAGGCCCGGCGCACGGCCAAGCACGCGCAGCACGTCGAGTGCCATGACATTGCCCGAGCCTTCCCAGATCGCGTTGACCGGAGCTTCGCGATAATAGCGGGCGAGTGGCGCCTCCTCGACATAGCCATTGCCGCCGAGACATTCCATCGCCTCGTAGAGCAGCGGCGGCGCGATCTTGCAGACCCAGTATTTGACCACCGGCGTCATGGCGCGGGCAAACGCTGCTTCACCGCGGTCGCCGGCCGCTTCATCGAAGGACCGCGCCAGCCGGAACGACAGCGCTGTGGCGGCGGCGACATCGAGCGCCATGTCTGCCAGCACGCGCTGCATCAACGGTTGCTCGATCAAGGTCGAGCCGAACACCTGTCGGTGGCGCGCGTGATGAACGGCCTCGGCCAGGCCCGCGCGCATGATCGCCGAAGATGCGATGGCACAATCGAGCCGGGTCAGGGTGACCATGTCCATGATCGTCTTCACGCCCGCACCGGGTTCGCCGACCATCTCGCCGATGGCGTTGACGAATTCCACTTCGGAGGACGCGTTCGAACGGTTGCCGAGCTTGTCTTTCAGCCGCTGGAAGCGGAAGCCGTTGCCCGAGCCGTCACCGAGAACGCGCGGCACGAGGAAGCACGACAATCCCTCCGGCGCCTGCGCCAGCACCAGGAACGCATCCGACATCGGCGCCGACATGAACCATTTGTGTCCGGTCAGGCGATAAAACCCGCTGCCGGCGCGCTCTGCTCTTGTCACATTGGCGCGAACGTCGGTGCCGCCCTGTTTCTCGGTCATGCCCATGCCGAGCGTCAGCCCGGTCTTCTCGACCGGCGGCTTCTGGCTCTGGTCGTATTTGCGCGTCGTCACACGCGGCGCCCATTCGCGAAACAGTTTTGGGCTGGCCATCAAGGCAGCCAGCGAAGCGTTGGTCATGGTGATGGGGCAGAGATGCCCGGTCTCGAGTTCCGCCGTCAGGTAAAACCGGGCGGCACGGACCTGATGGCGGCGGCCAATCTCGGCGTCGCCGTTTTCCCACACCGAGGAATGCAGCCCATTGACCACCGAGCGACGCATCAAGGCGTGATAGGCTGGGTGGAACTCGACCACATCGATGCGCCGTCCCTGGCGATCATGTGTCCTGAGCTTCGGCGTCTCGACATTGGCGAGGCGCGCCAGTTCCTGCGCCTCCTGCGTTAGCACGAAACGGCCAAGCCCATCGAGTTCCCGGCGCACGGGATCGGAAAAACGCTCCGCGAGCTGGATCAGCAACGGATCGCCCCGCCAGGCGTTGCCGCCCGTCAGCGGCGGCGGCTGGTTCGTCACGTCGTCGGTCACGCCCAATCCTTCTATCGGTAGAAAGGTGCTTATCGTCAGAAAGCCACGAATCCGAGGCCGTCGGCTAGATATAGCCAAGCCATGCAGCGTGCGCGATGAAAATACCGGCCGATTTAATCGGCCATCTACACGAAAAAATAGAGGAGAACGGCTTCAATCCAAAGCTGGCGCTTGCAGCCGCAAAATCTCCACCCTATAGCAGCGCCTTGAGATGACCGACGCTTCGTCCCTGACACTCTACCCTCACCGCCATCTTCTGGGCATCCGCGACCTTTCCCCCGCCGACATCGAGCTTTTGCTCGACAGGGCGGATCGCGCGGTCGCGATCTCGCGGCAGTCCGAGAAAAAAACCTCGACGCTGCGCGGCCGCACCCAGATCAACCTCTTCTATGAAGCGTCAACGCGGACGCAGTCGTCGTTCGAACTGGCCGGAAAGCGGCTTGGCGCCGATGTCATGAACATGTCGGTAGCGAGCTCCTCGGTGAAGAAGGGCGAAACGCTCATCGACACCGCGATGACGCTGAACGCCATGCGGCCCGACATCCTGATCATCCGCCATCAGTCGGCCGGTGCCGCCGCCCTCCTGGCGCAGAAGGTCGGCTGCTCCGTGGTCAATGCCGGCGACGGCGCGCATGAACATCCGACACAGGCCCTGCTCGACGCGCTGACCATTCGCCGCGCCAAGGGGCCGCTGTCGAAGCTGATCGTGGCAATCTGCGGCGACATCCTGCACTCGCGCGTGGCGCGCTCGAACATCATGCTGCTTAATGCTCTCGGCGCGCAGGTGCGCGTCGTCGCACCGTCGACGCTGCTGCCCACCGGCATCGAGAAAATGGGCGTCGTCGTCACCCGCTCGATGGCCGAAGGCCTCAAGGACGTCGACGTGGTGATGATGCTGCGCCTGCAGCGCGAGCGCATGGAAGGCGCCTTCGTGCCGTCTGTGCGCGAATATTTCCGCTATTTCGGTCTTGATGCCGAGAAGCTGAAGGCCGCCAAGGACGATGCGCTGGTGATGCATCCCGGGCCGATGAACCGTGGCGTCGAGATCGCCTCGGAAATCGCCGACGGTCCGCAAAGCGTCATCCAGGAACAGGTCGAGATGGGCGTCGCGGTGCGCATGGCGGTGATGGAAGCGCTTCTCGACCCCCGTCGCAATCAAGAAGGCCGCAACCACGAGGGCCGCGGCGCATGAGCACGACGGTTTTTGAGCGTGCCCGCATCGTCGACCCGTCGCGCGGCATCGACGAAGTCGGTGCCGTCATCGTCGAGGGCCACAAGATCGTTGCTGCCGGCAAGGCAGCGCTCAACCAGGGAGCGCCCGAGGGCGCTATCGTCGTCGACTGCGCAGGCAAGGCGATCATTCCAGGCCTGATCGACGGCCGCGTCTTCATCGGCGAACCGGGCGGCGAGCATCGCGAAACCATTGCGTCGGCGAGTGTCGCGGCGGCGGCCGGCGGCGTCACCTCTATCGTCATGATGCCCGACACCGACCCGGTGATCGACAATGTGGCGCTGGTCGAGTTCGTGCTGCGCACCGCCAAGGACACGGCAATCGTCAACGTCTTTCCGGCGGCGGCAATCACCAAGGGCCTCGACGGGCGCGAAATGACGGAATTTGGCCTGCTGCGCGAAGCCGGCGCCGTCGCCTTCACCGATGGCCGCCACACCATATCGAGCGCGCTGGTGATGCGCCGTGCGCTGACCTATGCACGCGACTTCGGCGCCACCATCGTGCATGAGACGCAGGATGCCGACCTCGGCTCGTCCGGCGTGATGAATGAAGGCCTCTACGCCAGTTGGCTCGGCCTCTCCGGCATTCCGCGTGAAGCCGAATCCATCCCGCTAGAGCGTGATCTCGCCCTTGCGCGGCTGACGCGCGGCTCCTATCACGCGGCAAAGATCTCGACGGTGATGGCGGCAAACGCCGTGACGCGTGCGAAAGCCGACGGTGCCGCCGTGACATCAGGTGTCGCGATCCACAATCTGTCGCTGAATGAAAACGATGTCGGCGAATACCGCACCTTCTTTCGCCTGACGCCGCCCTTGCGCGCCGAGGAAGACCGGCTGGCGATGATCGAGGCAGTCAGGGACGGCACGATCGACATCATCGTCTCCTCGCACGATCCGCAGGATGTCGACACCAAGCGCCTGCCCTTCGCGGATGCGGCGGCCGGCGCCATCGGGCTCGAAACCCTGCTGGGCGCGGCATTGCGGCTCTACCACAATGGCGACGTGCCGTTGCTCCGGCTGATCGAGACCTTGTCCACCGCTCCCGCAAAACTGTTCGGACTGCCCGGCGGCACGCTGAAACCGGGCGCCCTCGCCGATCTTGCGCTCGTCGATCTGGACGAGCCCTGGATCGTCAGTGAAAGCGGCATTCGTTCGCGCTCGAAAAACACCTGTTTCGAAGGCGCGCGGCTGCAAGGCAAGGTCTTGCAAACGCTGGTGGCGGGCCGCAGAGTGTTTTCCGTCTGAGCCGGCCACCGCGCGCCTGATCCGACCAGCCTGGGGAAAACGCGGGGGAAACAATGACTTACAGTCTCATCCTAGCTCTCGTGTTTGGCTATCTCCTGGGCTCGATTCCGTTCGGGCTCCTGCTGACGCGCGCGGCCGGTCTCGGCGATGTGCGCAAGATCGGCTCCGGCAACATCGGCGCCACCAATGTTCTGCGCACCGGCAACAAGGGCCTTGCCGCCGCGACGCTGCTGCTCGACGCGCTGAAGGGCACGGCCGCCGTGCTGATATCAGGCCACTTTGCGCCTGAACTCGCGATCTGGGCAGGCCTTGGCGCCTTTCTCGGCCATCTCTTCCCGGTATGGCTGGGTTTCAAGGGCGGCAAGGGCGTCGCGACTTATCTCGGCGTGCTGATCGGCCTTGCCTGGCAGGTAGCGCTGATCTTCGCCGTCGTCTGGCTGGTGATGGCATTCCTGTTCCGTTATTCCTCGCTGGCGGCGTTGACGGCAGCCGTCGTCGTGCCGATCGCCCTCTATCTGTTGAGCACGCCGCAGAATGCCGCCCTGTTCGTGGTGATGAGCATCATCGTTTTTATCAAGCACCGAGAAAACATTTCACGCCTGCGTGCCGGCACCGAGGGCAAGATCGGAGCTAGGGAGTGAGCGAGCCGGCTGCCGGGCCGCGCCTCAGCGACCGGCAGCGGCTGAGCTGGCTGCGGCTTATCCGCACCCAGAATGTCGGTCCCGCCTCTTTTCGCGACCTGATCAATCGCTTCGGTTCGGCCGAAGTGGCGCTCGAAATACTGCCGGAGCTGATGATTTCAGGCGGCGCCAAACGCATCGCCCGCATTCCTTCCATTGCCGAAGCCGAGGCCGAATTGGAAACGGCCAGAAAGGCTGGCGCGCGCTTTGTCGGCATCGGTGAGACAGACTACCCACCGCTGTTGCGCAACATGGATCATCCGCCGCCACTGTTGGCGGTCAAGGGCAATGCTGCCGTGTTCCGGCTGCCGGGGGTCGCCATCGTTGGCGCGCGTAACGCATCGCTGGCCGGCATCAAGATGGCGCGCATGCTGGCAGCGGATCTTGGCCGCGACGGTTATGCAATCGTCTCCGGCCTGGCGCGCGGCATCGACACGGCTGCGCATCAGGGCAGTCTTGCGACCGGCACGATCGGTGTGCTGGCTGGAGGCCTCGACCTGCCCTACCCGCCTGAAAATGCCGGTCTGTGCGAGGACATTGCCGAGCGCGGCGCCATCATTTCGGAAATGCCGTTCGGCTGGCAGCCGCGCGCCCAGGATTTTCCGCGTCGCAACCGCCTTGTCGCGGGTGCGGCCCTTGGGCTGGTGGTTGTCGAGGCAGCACAACGTTCGGGATCGTTGATCAGCGCAAGGCTTGCCGGCGAAATGGGCCGGCTGGTTTTCGCGGTACCCGGTTCGCCGCTCGACCCACGCGCCGCCGGCACCAATGGCCTGCTCAAGGACGGCGCCACCCTGGTCACCGAGGCGTCGGACATTTCCAGAGCGATCGTCCCGCTGACCGGCATGCGGGCGCCCGACGTGCCGCCGTTCGAAGACCCCCCCGACTTCTCGGTCACACCGCCGCCCGGCGAAAGCGACCGCGCCCGAGTCATCGAGGCGCTCGGCCCGACGCCAGTGCCGATCGACGAGATCATCCGCCACACTGGCCTGCACCCCGCCCAGGTCTTCATGGTGCTGCTGGAACTCGACCTCGCCGGCCGCCTCGAGCGCCACGCCGGCGGACATGTTTCGCTGGTATTTGGGGATCCTTCCGTCTGACCAGAGACACCTTCGGTGCGACGCTGTTCGCTTCCCGGAAAGAGAACTCGCTATCTCTATGCGGTGGGCCAGAAAAATGCACCAACCCAATTTACAACTAACATGTTAGTGAGCTATCACTGCCTTCGAACATCCTTTCGGAGACGTCCCGGTGACATCACGCTTTGGCCTTTCAGCCGCTCTCGCCACGCCTTTTGAAGCCTCCGGGCAGATCGCCATCGCGCCGATGATCGTCCAGGCCAGGCGTTGTCTGGCCGAGGGGTGCGGCAGCGTTACGCTTTTCGGCACCACCGGCGAAGGCGCATCGGTGGGCGCAGCGGAGCGGCGGTCGGTGACCGAAGCCATGCTGGCTGCCGGGATCTTGCCGCATCAACTTGTTGCCGGCGTGTTGGTCGATGCGGCCGAAGACGCCGCCGAACAGGCACGGCATGCCTTGCAACGCGGCGCCCGCAACATTCTGCTTGCGCCGCCGAGCTACTTCAAGAATGTCGGTGAGGACGGCCTTTTCGGCTGGTTTTCCGCCGTCTTTGCCGCGCTCGGGCCCCTCGCCCGCGGCGTGCTGCTCTACAACATCCCGTCGGTCACGATGGTGCAGCTCTCGCTTGGCCTGATCGGCCGTTTGCGCACCGCTTTTCCGGATGTCGTCGCGGGGGTCAAGGATTCCGGCGGAGACTGGAGCTACAGCGAGGAGCTGCTAAGCGCCCATGGCGATCTGGTGATCCTGATCGGTGACGAGCGGCATTTGGCGCGAGCGGTGCGAATTGGTGCTCAAGGCGCAATCTCCGGCATGGCCAATTTCGTCACCGGCGAAATCAGCGCCATGGCCGAGGACGGGCGCGATGATACCCGCGTCGAGCGTTTCGTGCTCGAGTTGCTCAAATACCCGGTCACTTCGGCGGTGAAGGTCATGGTGGCGCGCAAGACTGGCGACGATCGCTGGCTCGCGGTCCGCCCACCGCTGGAGCCGATCGCTTCGCAGGGGCGCCAACAGCTTGCCGCCGCCTATGACAGTCTGTTTGCCAGGGAATCGGCCTGACCGGTAAAGGGAAGCGCGCTGAAATGGAAGATGGCAGCGAACCGACCACCCTCAGGGAAAAAGCCTATGCCAGCTTCACGCGGCATTTGCTGGCCCGCGATCTGCTGCCGGGCCAGTTCGTGTCGCAGCGCGAACTGGTTGCCTTCACCGGATTGCCGCTCGGCGCCATTCGCGAAATCGTGCCGCGTCTCGAGGCCGAAGGGCTTTTGACGACGATCCCGCAACGCGGCATGCAGATCGCTCATATCGACATCAGCCTGATCCGCGAGGCTTTTCAGTTTCGCCTGTTCATGGAGCGCGAAGCGGTAGCGCTGTTCACCGCCAGCGCCTCCGATGGGGAACTTGCCCGCCTGAGGCGCGAACATGAGGAGATGCTGGCGCAAGCCCTTTCGCAGGCGCCGACGCCCGAAATGGAAGCCAAGGCCCAAAGCATCGACTGGGCGATGCACGACACTTTCATCGATGCGCTGGGCAACGAGATCATCGCCAAGGCGTATCTGGTCAACTCGGTGAAGATCCGGCTGATCCATCAGGAGCGCTTCCGCATCGACGGACGCGTCGTGCCGGTCATGCGCGAGCACCTTGCGGTCATCGAAGCCATGGAGAGCCGCGACCCGCAGAAGGCGGTCGAGGCGATCAGCCTGCACATCGACAAGGCGCGCCGGCTGGCGCTGCAAATCTGAGGAATCATGAGCCGCGCCGCGGTCGCGGCGCAATCGATAACGACAGCAACCGGGAGGAAGAAATGTCGTCCAATCTGTTCAACCCAACCAGGAGGCAACTCCTTCAAGGAACCGCGGCACTTGCCGCCGCCGGCATTGCGGGCGTCCGCCCGGGCTTTGCCGCCGGCGTCGACTGGAAGCGCTTCGCCGGCACGACGCTCGACGTCAATCTGGTCAAAAGCCCGCGCAGCGACACCCTCATAAAATATCTCGCCGAGTTCGAGGAACTGACCGGCATCAAGGTCAATGCCGAGGCGACGCCCGAGCAGCAGCAGCGCCAGAAGACGGTGATCGAGCTGAGCTCCGGCAAGCCGAGCTTCGACGTCGTGCATCTGAGCTATCATGTGCAGAAGCGGCAGTTCGAAAAGGGCGGCTGGCTGGCCGACATATCAGGCTATCTCACCGATCCTACCCTTACCGATCCCGGGCTGGTCGAAAGCGATTTCGCCGATGCCGGCATGCTGTTCGCCAAGGATGGTCAGGGCGTGCTGCGCTCGCTGCCCTTCTCGGTCGACTACTGGATCCTCTACTGGAACAAGGAACTGTTCGAGGCCAAGGGGCTCAAATACCCTGAAACCTTCGAACAGCTGGTGGCCGCAGCCGAGGCGCTGACCGACCCGTCGACCAACACCTACGGTTTCGTCGCCCGTGGCATCAAGAACGCCAACACGCCGGTGTGGACGTCGCTCATGCTCGGCTACGACATGACGCCACTCGATGGCCAGGGCAAGCTGCGCACGACCTCGCCCGAGGCGATCGAGGCCGCCGGCCTCTACCAGCGGCTGATGACCAAGTCCGCGCCTCCAGGCGTCACCGGCTTCAACTGGGCCGAAGCGCAGTCCGCCTTCCTGCAAGGCAAGATCGGCATGTGGTTCGACGGCGTCGGCTTTGCCCCGCCGATGGAAAATCCGGAAAAATCACGGGTGGTCGGCAAGGTCGGCTATGGCGTCATGCCCAAGGGTCCCAAGGCGCATGCCGCGGGCACCTTCGGCGACGGCATCGGCGTGACGGCCGCCAGCGAGAAGAAGGAGGCCGCCTATCTGTTCTGTCAGTGGGCAGTGTCGCCGGCCATGGGCGCGCGGCTGCTGCAGGCAGGCGCCGGCGTCCCGTTCCGCAAATCGGTGCTTGAAGATCCGAAGGTGCGCGAAGGCGTCACCATGCCGGCGAGCTGGCTCGATGCGGTGGTTGGCTCCGGCAATGTCAGCCGGCTGTCGCTGCCGGTCATCATCCCGGTCACCGAATTCCGCGACATCTATGGTGTCGCACTGACCAATTTGATCGCCGGCGCCGATCCGGCAGAGGAATTGAAGAAGGCCACCGAGCAGTTCCAGCCGGTCCTCGACAGGAGCGAGCAAGGCTGATGTCCGCCACCACCCCAGAACGCACCGGGGTGACGACGCAAGCCGTCGAAGGGAGCCAGACGATCCGGCTGGCTCCCAACTACTGGCCTTTCGTCGTTCCGGCGCTCGTCGTCGTCGGCGCAGTGATCGTCTTTCCCTGGGCCTTCACGCTGTGGATGAGCGTCAACCGCTGGACGCTCGGCCAGTCGCGAAGCTTTGCCGGGATGGAGAATTATCTGCGGCTGGCGGTCGACCAACGCTTCTGGGAATCGCTGCTCCATACCTTGAGTTACACCTTCCTCTCGGTTGCCGCGCCGATGCTGCTTGGCACCATCGCCGCCCTGATTTTCGACGCCAGGTTTCCGCTGCGCGGCCTGTTGCGTGGTGTCTTCGTGATGCCGATGATGGCAACGCCCGTCGCCGTGGCTCTGGTCTGGACCATGATGTTCCATCCTCAGCTCGGCGTCCTCAACTACCTTCTGTCGCTGGTCGGCATCCCGGCGCAGGAATGGATATTCAACGCCAACACGGTCATCCCGTCGCTGGTCGCGGTCGAGACCTGGCAGTGGACGCCGCTGGTGATGCTGATCGTGCTGGGCGGCCTGGCGTCCGTGCCGCGCGAGCCGTTCGAGAGCGCCGAAATCGACGGCGCCAATGCCTGGCAGCAGTTCCGCTATCTCACTTTGCCGATGATCGCGCCGTTCCTGATGATCGCGATGATCATCCGCACCATCGATGCGCTGAAGAGCTTCGACATCATCTATGCGATGACCCAGGGTGGGCCTGGCACGGCGTCGGAAACCATCAACATCTATCTCTACAACACCGCCTTCTCCTACTACGACATCGGCTATGGCTCGGCCATGGCCGTGGTGTTCTTCATCGTCATCGTCGCCCTGTCCTTCATCCTCTTGATGTTGCGCCAGCGCTCCCAGTGGATCGGCGTGGAGGGCAAATAGATGAGTTCACGGCTGCTCAACCAGATCGGGCTGTTTTTCGCGGCTCTGGTCTTCGTCTCGCCGGCGATCCTGTTCTTCCTCTGGATGATCTCGCTGTCGTTGAAATTCGAGATCGACAACGGCGCCTATCCGCCGATCCTGATCCCCGAACATCTCGCCTGGTCGAACTATGCAAAGGTGTTCGAGGAGAACAATTTCCTGCTCTATCTCTGGAACTCGGTTCTGGTGACCGGCACGGCGACACTTTTGGCGCTGCTGATCGGCGTGCCGGCCGGCTATGGCATCGCGCGGCTCAAGGCCGAACGGTCGGCGGTCGTCATCATGATCGCCCGCATGACGCCGGGGCTTTCATATCTCATCCCGCTTTTCCTGCTGTTCCAATGGGTCGGCATTCTCGGCACGCTGTGGCCGCAGATCATCATCCATCTGGTGGTGACCGTGCCGATCGTGGTCTGGGTGATGATCGGCTATTTCGAGACCACGCCGATGGAACTGGAAGAGGCGGCCAACATCGACGGCGCCAGCTCCTGGCAGGTGTTCCGGCTGGTTGCTTTGCCCATCGCCAAGCCGGGCATCGTGGTCGCCTTCATTTTGTCCGTCATCTTCTCATGGAACAATTTCGTCTTCGGCGTGGTGCTCGCCAGCCGCGAAACGCGCACGCTGCCGGTCGCCGTCTACAACATGCTCTCCTACGAGCAGGTGAGCTGGGGGCCGCTCGCCGCCGCGGCACTGGTGGTAACGCTGCCGGTGCTGGTTCTGACCATGTTCGCACAAAGGCAGATCGTCGCGGGACTGACCGCCGGCGCCGTCAAGGGCGGGTGAACGCTGCCTGACATCAAACTTTTTTCGAGGAAACCCAATGGCTTCGGTAACAATCAACAACGTGCAGAAGGCTTTCGGAACGGCCAAGATCATTCACGATGTCAGCGTCGACATCGCCGATGGCGAATTCGTCATCCTGGTCGGCCCGTCGGGCTGCGGAAAATCGACGCTGCTGCGCATGATTGCCGGACTTGAAACGATCTCGGGCGGCAGGATCACCATTGGCGATCGCATCGTCAACAATCTGCGGGCACGGGACAGGAACATCGCCATGGTGTTCCAGAATTACGCGCTTTATCCGCATATGACGGTGGCCGACAATATGGGCTTTGCCCTGAAGATCAAGAAAGCCGACCCGGCCGATACCGCCAGCCGCGTCGGCAGGGCCGCCAGCATTCTGGGCCTGGACAAGCTACTCGACCGCTACCCGCGCCAGCTCTCCGGCGGCCAGCGCCAGCGCGTCGCCATGGGCCGCGCGATCGTGCGCGACCCGCAAGTCTTCCTGTTCGACGAGCCGCTGTCCAATCTCGACGCCAAATTGCGCGTCCAGATGCGCGGCGAGATCAAGGCGCTGCACCAGCGGCTGGGCACCACCACCATCTATGTCACGCACGACCAGATCGAAGCCATGACCATGGCCGACAAGATCGTCGTGCTGCATGACGGCCTTGTCGAGCAGATCGGCGCACCGCTCGATCTCTATGACCGTCCGGCCAATCTCTTCGTTGCCGGCTTCATCGGCTCTCCGGCCATGAACTTCATTGCCGGCCGCATCGAGGAAGGCGTGTTCCGCACTACCGGTGGACTGACCTTGCCTCTACCGGAAGACATCAACCTGGCAAAAATTCCCGCGGGTGAACTCATCTACGGCATCCGTCCCGAACATATCCGAGCAACGACCTCCCGGGGTATTGCCGGCACGATCGTGCTCCTGGAAGCCACGGGTTCGGAAATCTTCGCACGGGTCGATTGCGCCGGCGAAGAAATCTCCTGCCTTTTCCGGGAACGGCTTGCGCTGAAGCAGGGCGAGCAGATGCGGATCGAGATCGATCGCGCCTGTGCTCACCTGTTCGATGTCAAGACCGGCCGGCGATTGTAGGGCAAAGGTCCGATATCCCCGCGCAAAGGTCTCAAGCGACGGGTTAGCTCTTGCCACTCGCGTCGCTTGGCAGCAGTCTCGGCTCAAGAGCCGCTCATCGGGGTGGATGCCGGTGCGACAGGATTTTGCCATGACCCGCGATCAGATGCTCGCCCACCTCCGCGCCGCCGGTGAAGTCGCAAGCGAGGCGGCGGCGCATGGGCACCATCCCTTCGGCGCCGTCCTGGTCGGGCCCGACGACCGCATCCTCATGCGCCAGGGCAATCTCGACACGGTGCGTCACGCCGAGACCGAACTCGCCCGGCGCGCCGCGGCGGCCTACGAGCCGGAGTTTCTCTGGACCTGCACGCTGGTCTCAACCGGTGAGCCCTGCGCGATGTGCACCGGAACGCTCTACTGGGCGAATATCGGCCGGCTGGTCTACGGCTACGAGGAGGTCAAACTCTTGGCGCTCACCGGGGATCACGCGGAGAATCCGACGATGAGCCTCTCTTCGCGCACCGTGCTCGACTCCGGCCAGAAAAAGATCGAGGTCTTTGGCCCCTTCCCCGAAATCGCGGACGAACTGCTCGCACCGCACCGTGATTTCTGGAAGCGCTGACGCTTCGTGCCAGTCGGCAAACCGATCAATGGCAACAGCCGTCGGATCGATCGGAGCCGTAATACTGCTGCCGTGCGCGTGGGAAAGTCTCCCCGCTGGCTATGGCGGATTTATAGCGATTTGGTGAGCGCGATGGGATTCGAACCCATGACCTACTGATTAAAAGTCAGTTGCTCTACCGGCTGAGCTACGCGCTCCCGCGGGCTCAAAAGCCGCCCTCGAAATTGCGCGGAACATAGGGAGAGTGCTTCGACCGGTCAACCGGAAAAAGAGGGTTCGTAAACACGGTGGCTTCGCCTCGTCGCGGCACTCTGTCGTCGCATCAGCGGAGAGAGCAACTAAGGAGCTCAGTCGTTTGCCCGCAGCGGCATCCTGTCCCGGGAACAATTGCATACGCCACTCGTTTTTCCAGCACGGGGACGTCCGCTAACCCTCGAGGAGAAGAGCAATGAACAGAATCACAGTGGGTATGCTGGCAGCCACGCTCTCGGCCACATTCGTTGCGGCGGAGGCGGCGCCCGTCAACGCCCAACCGAACTATGTGCCGCAATCCCAGGTCGCGGTGCCGGATGTGCAGACAGTCCAGTACCAGGAGTGGCGCAAGAACCGCTACAATCGCAGTTTTTCGCGTGACCGCAATTTTTCCCGCGATCGCGGCGCGTATTGGAACGGCCATCGCGGCTATCGCGAATATCGCCCGGGCTACCGTCGTCACGGCGATTATTGGTTCCCGCTCGCGGCCTTCGCTACCGGCGCGCTGATCACCGGCGCCATCACCAATAACGAACGCAATCGCGTCTATGAGGGCAATTCGCATGTGCAGTGGTGCTACGACCACTATCGCAGCTACCGCGCTTCGGACAACACGTTCCAGCCGAATTACGGCCCTCGCAAGGAGTGCCGTTCGCCCTATTGATTGAGTGAGAGGAAGTAGTGATAGTGCTGCATCGAAGACCCGTGCCAGAAGTGGCGCGGGTCTTTCTTTTAGGTCAGCCCGCCCAACTGATGCTCTTGATGATGTAATAACGCGCATCGCCTTCGGCGCTCGGTGATCGATATGCTCCAAGGGCGTCGCAAATTCGAACCGCTACTGCGCTCAGCTCCCACCCAAGCACTTCCAGGTCATCATCCACATCCGTAACGTAAGTCTGGGTCAGTTCGTCGATGCTGTTCGTCTCGCCGAAGGATCGAACCCGCTTTGCGTCGATCATGACATTGTCGGGCCAATTTGAATTTGCCCAAGCCCAAAGCCAACTCTGTGACTTAGCGCTCGTGGAACCGGCAATCTGGACCTCTGCGGTCACTTTGACATCCCCGTCTTTGGCAAACAAAAGCCTTCTGGTCGCTACGTCATAGTCATAGCGCGACCAACTGCCGAGGCGGAATTCCTTTTGCAACCGGTCATTCTTGGCATTCAGCTGTTCGATAGCCTCGTCGCGCCACGCAGGATACCAGTCTGGCTTCATCCCCTCGCCCCATCACTCATCACCTGATAGCCGCTTATTACACGCTCAGCGTCCTTCGCACAGCATCGCGCCAACCAGCGAGCTTGGCTGCGCGCACGGAGCCATCCATCTCCGGCTGGAATCGTCGCTCCAGCGCCCAGCTTCTCGCGAACTTCTTGGCATCCGGCCACACGCCGGCCTTCGAGCCGGCAAGCCATGCGGCACCCAGCGCCGTCGTCTCCAGAATGGTCGGGCGGTCGACCGGTGCATCGAGGATGTCGGCGAGGCGCTGCATGGTCCAGTCGGACGCTACCATCCCGCCGTCGACCCGAAGCACGGTCTTGGCTGAGGCGCCCTTCCAGTCCTTGCGCATGGCGTCGAGCAGGTCGAGCGTCTGGTAGGCGACGGCTTCCAGGGCGGCGCGGGCAAACTCCGCCGGACCGGAATTGCGGGTCAGGCCGAAAATGGCGCCGCGTGCTTCGGCATCCCAATGCGGCGCGCCCAGCCCGACGAAGGCGGGCACCAGATAGACATTTTGCGTCGCATCAGCCTCGGCCGCCAATTTGCCGCTCTGCTCGGCCTTGCCGATCACCTTGATGCCGTCGCGCAGCCACTGCACCGCGGCCCCTGCAATGAAGATAGAACCTTCCAGCGCGTAGGTCGTCTTGCCGTTCAGCCGGTAGGCGATGGTGGTCAAAAGCCGGTTTTTCGAGCGCACCAGGTCGCTGCCGGTGTTGAGCAGCGCAAAACAGCCGGTGCCATAGGTGGATTTCATCATCCCCGGCTCGAAACAGGCCTGGCCGATGGTCGCGGCGTGCTGGTCGCCGGCGACACCGAGGATTTTTATCTCGGCGCCAAAGAGGTTTTTTTCCGTGATTCCAAAATCATCGGCACAGTCTTTTACCTCGGGAAGCATTTTTGCCGGAATGTTGAGAATGGCCAGCAGCTCGTCGTCCCAGGCATTCTCAGCGATGTTGTAGACCAGCGTGCGCGAGGCGTTGGTTGCGTCGGTGGCGTGAACCTTGCCGCCGGTCAACCGCCAGATCAGGAAGCTGTCGATGGTGCCCGCCAGCAATTCGCCTTTCTCTGCGCGCCGCCTGGCGCCCTTCACTTTGTCGAGCATCCAGGCGATCTTGGTGCCGGAAAAATAGGGATCGAGCAGCAGGCCGGTCTTGCGGGTGAATTTCTTCTCCAGCCCCTGCTTTTTCAGTTTCTGGCACAGCGGCGCGGTGCGGCGGTCCTGCCAGACGATCGCATTATGGATCGGCTTGCCGGTTGCTCTGTCCCAGATGACGACGGTTTCGCGCTGGTTGGTGATGCCGAGCGCGGCCACCTCGGAAGCATTTCGGCCGGCCTTCTTCAGTGCCGCCTTCACGGTAGACACAACACTCGCCCAGATATCCTCGGGATCGTGCTCGACCCAGCCGGAGGCCGGATAATGCTGGGTGAATTCCTTCTGCCCGCTGCCGGCGACCTTCATCTGACCGTCGAACAGGATCGCCCGTGTCGAAGTCGTTCCCTGGTCGATTGCCAGCACAAAACCGCTCATTGCAGCGCCCTCCGTCTCGATACAAAGAGGGGAGACGGCAACGAGCCGCCTCCCCAATTTCACACGGGCGCGAACGCCCGCATAGACAATGCTACTTCTGCCAGCTTTTCACCAGTTCGTCGTAGTTGATGGTGATCGGCTTTTCCTTCTCGTTCTCGATCTTCAGCTGAGGAGCGAGATTGCCTTTCTTGACCGCGTCGGCGTTCCAGTAGGCGAGGTCATGCTCTTCGGCCATCTTCGGGCCGATATCGCCCTGGACGCCCGACTTCTCGATACGGCTCATCACCTTTTCCTGCTCACCGCAGAGCGAGTCCATCGCTTCCTGCGCCGTCTTGGCGCCCGACGAAGCATCGCCGATCGCCTGCCACCAGAGCTGTGCCAGCTTCGGATAGTCAGGCACGTTGGTGCCGGTCGGCGACCACTGGACGCGCGCCGGCGAGCGGTAGAACTCGATCAGGCCGCCGAGCTTCGGAGCGCGCTCGGTGAAGCTCTTGTCGTGGATCGTGCTCTCGCGGATGAAGGTCAAGCCGACATGGCTCTTCTTCACGTCGACGGTCTTCGAGGTGACGAACTGCGCGTAAAGCCAGGCGGCCTTGGCGCGGTCGGTCGGCGTCGACTTCATCAGCGTCCAGGAACCCACGTCCTGATAGCCGAGCTTCATGCCGTCCTTCCAGTAGACGCCATGCGGCGACGGTGCCATGCGCCATTTCGGCGTGCCGTCGTCGTTCAGCACCGCCTTTGCGCCGGCATCGACCATCGAGGCGGTGAAGGCGGTGTACCAGAAGATCTGCTGCGCGACCGCGCCCTGCGCCGGAACCGGGCCGGATTCGGAGAAGGTCATGCCCTGGGCTTCCGCCGGAGCGTAGGCCTTCAGCCAGTCGAGGTACTTCTGGATCGAATAGACGGCAGCCGGACCATTGGTATCGCCGCCGCGCGCCGTGCAGGAGCCGACCGGTCGCGAATTCTCGTCGACCTTGATGCCCCATTCGTCGACAGGCAGACCGTTCGGGAGGCCTTTATCGCCGTTGCCGGCCATGGACAACCAGGCGTCAGTGAACCGCCAGCCGAGCGACGGATCCTTCTTGCCGTAGTCCATGTGGCCATAGACCTTCTTGCCGTCGATCTCGCGGCCGGTGAAGAACTCGGCGATGTCCTCATAGGCAGACCAGTTGACGGGAACGCCGAGGTCGTAGCCGTACTTGGCCTTGAAGTCGGCCTTGTTCTTCTCGTCGTTGAACCAGTCGTACCGGAACCAGTAGAGGTTCGCGAACTGCTGGTCGGGAAGCTGGTAGAGCTTCTTGTCGGGCGCGGTCGTGAACGAGGTGCCGATGAAGTCCTTCAGGTCGAGGTTCGGATTGGTGACATCCTTGCCATCACCCGCCATCCAGTCGGTCAAATTGCGCACCTGCTGGTAGCGCCAGTGGGTGCCGATCAGGTCGGAATCGTTGACCCAGCCGTCATAAAGGTTCTGGCCGGTCTGCATCTGGGTCTGGATCTTCTCGACGACGTCGCCTTCCTGGATGACGTCATGCGTGATCTTGATGCCGGTGATGGCGGTAAAGGCCGGCGCCAGCACTTGCGATTCATACTGGTGCGTGGCGATGGTTTCCGAAACGACCTTGATGTCCATGCCGGCGAAAGGTTTCGCGGCGTCGATGAACCACTGCATTTCGGCTTCCTGGCCGGCGCGGTCGAGCGTCGAAAGCGGACCGATTTCCTTGTCCAGGAAGGCTTTCGCCTCGTCCATACCGGCATAGGCGTTGCCAACCCCGAGCAATAGGACAAGCGCAGTCGTTGATGTTAAAAATTGCCGTCGCATTGTGTTTCCTCCACTGTTTTAAGGTTTCAAGTGCGATCTGGAGCGGCCGCCAGCACGCGGTCGCTCCAACAGTTTCCCCCTCTATACGTAGCGGAACACGCCGACGGCGTAGACCACGGAGAGAGCGAGAGCCCACCACAGGTTGGGTCCGACAAGACCCAGCCAAGCGAGATGGATAAAGGCGCTGCCAAGCAGCGACAGGAAAAGACGGTCGCCGCGCGTCGTCTCGAAACGCAGCACGCCGACGCGCGGATTGCCGCCCGGCCAGGCATATTCCCACGCCGCCATACCGCACAGCAGCAGAAAGATGGTCCCGAAAAAGGCCGCCGTCGGCCAGGTCCATGCCATCCAGGTGAGGTCGAAATTCATCAGTGCTTCTCCATCACCGTACGCTTCACAAAGTCACCGCTTTCGGCAGAGTAAGCGACAAAATTCATCAAGCCGGAGAGATGCATAAATGCGTGCCATGCGATGGCATCGCTGTTTGAGCCTTTAACCTCTGCCCGCAAGTCGTTGAGATCGTCGTAGACGTCTCCCATGACGAGGTTCGGGGGGCTGAGGTTGAATGCGTCAGCGAAATAGACCTTCCAGTACTGACTTTGCTTGACGTCGATATGGTCGACGCCTTGAGCTTCGAGACGATCAAACAAGCTGCTCGCGAAATCGCGCAGTTCGGAGATTTTGATAACCGCCATCACACCCTCCCCAGGGCGAAGCCCTTGGCGATGTAGTTGCGCACAAACCAGATCACCAGCGCGCCGGGGATCAGCGTCAGCACACCGGCAGCGGCGAGCAGGCCCCAGTCCATGCCGGCGGCCGAGACCGTGCGGGTCATGGTGGCGGCGATCGGCTTGGCATCGGTGGTTGTCAGCGTGCGGGCGATCAGCAATTCCACCCACGAGAACATGAAGCAGAAGAAGCAGGCGACGCCAATGCCGCTCGCGATCAGCGGCATGAAGATCCTGACGAAGAAGCGCGGGAACGAATAGCCGTCGATATAGGCCGTCTCGTCGATTTCCTTCGGCACACCCGACATGAAGCCTTCGAGGATCCACACCGCCAGCGGCACGTTGAACAGGCAGTGCGCCAGCGCGACGGCGATGTGGGTGTCGATCAGGCCGAAGGCCGAATAGAGCTGGAAGAAGGGCAACGCGAACACCGCCGGTGGCGCCATGCGATTGGTCAACAGCCAGAAAAACAGGTGCTTGTCGCCGAGGAAGCGATAACGCGAGAAGGCATAGGCCGCCGGCAGCGCCGCTGCCACCGAGATCACCATGTTCATCACCACATAGGTGATCGAGTTGATGTAGCCCGAGTACCAGGATGCATCGGTGAAGATGGTGACGTAATTGGCGATCGTCGGTGCATGCGGATAGAGCGTCAGCGAGGAGACGATCTCGGCATTGGTCTTGAAGCTCATGTTGATGAGCCAGTAGATCGGCAGCAACAGCACGATAATGTAGACCGTCGGCACGATCCACCACCAGCGCGATTCCTCACCGCGACGGCGCATCAGCCGCGCGATCTGGTCCTGCGACATAGCACTGGCGAGCCCTTCCGAAGCCGTCGTTTCGCTCACTCTTTCCTGCCTCGTCGTTCTTTCGTTGGCGCCGCTCATCTCAGCGCTCCGCGTCGTAGTTGGTCATCACGGTGTAGAAGACCCATGACAGCAGAAGGACGATGAGGAAGTAGACCAGCGACATGGCCGCGGCCGGACCGAGGTCGAACTGGCCGAGCGCCGTCTTGACCAGGTCGATCGACAGGAATGTCGTCGAGTTACCCGGTCCGCCGCCCGTCACCACGAAAGGCTCGGTGTAGATCATGAAGCTGTCCATGAAGCGCAACAGCACGGCGATCAGCAGCACCCGGTTCATCTTCGGCAGCTGGATGTAGCGGAACACCGCCCAGCGCGAGGCACCGTCGATCTTGGCCGCCTGATAGAAGGCATCCGGAATGGAGACCAGGCCGGCATAGCAGAGCAGCACGACGAGGCTGGTCCAGTGCCAGACGTCCATGATGATGACGGTGACCCAGGCGTCGAACGAATCCTGCACGTAGTTGTAGTCGATGCCGAGCGCATTGACGTAATAGCCGAGCAGGCCGATATCGTTGCGCCCGAAAACCTGCCAGATAGTGCCGACGACGTTCCACGGGATCAGCAGCGGCAGCGCCATCAGCACCAGGCAGACCGGTACGCCCCAGCCCTTCTTGGGCATGTTGAGGGCTATGAAGATGCCGAGCGGCACTTCGATGGCAAGGATGATAAAGGAGAAGATGAGATTGCGGACCATCGCCTCCCAGAAGCGGCTGGAAGAGAGCAGTTCCTCGAACCACTCGGTGCCGGCCCAGAAGAAGACGTTGTTTCCGAACGTGTCCTGCACCGAATAGTTGACGACGGTCATCAGCGGGATCACCGCCGAGAATGCCACCAGCACCAGCACCGGCAGCACCAGGAACCAGGCCTTGTTGTTCCAGGTCTTTTCCATCTATGCCCCCATCTCGACGCGCGCCATCTCAACCAGCCAGGAATCGGCATAGATGTTGATGCCGGCCGGGTCGAACCGCATCTTTGGTTCAGCGGGTACGGTTTCGTCTTCACCGATCACGGCAGCGATGTCACGGCCTTCGAGCTTGGCGCGCACCACCTTGTGGCGGCCGAGATCCTCTATCTTGCTGACCTGCACGGCCATGCCGTCCCGGCCGAGCCGGACATATTCGGGACGAATGCCAAGCTCGATGGCGCCGCTGGCTGCCTTGGGTGCGCCTGGCAGTTCGATCCGCTGGGCCCCAAGCATCGCAGTCTTGCCGTCGATCGCCACCGGCATGACGTTCATGCCCGGCGAGCCGATGAAATAACCGACAAATGTATGGCGCGGTCGCTCGAACAGTTCCGCCGGGGTGCCGATCTGGACGATGCCGCCATCATACATGACCACGACCTGGTCGGCGAAGGTCAGCGCCTCGGTCTGGTCGTGCGTGACGTAGACCATGGTGTAGCCGAAGCGGCGGTGCAGCTGCTTCAGCTGCGAGCGCAGCACCCACTTCATATGCGGATCGATGACGGTCAGCGGCTCGTCGAACAGGATGGCGTTGACATCCGAGCGCACCAGTCCGCGGCCGAGCGAGATCTTCTGCTTCTGGTCGGCGGTCAGCCCCCTCGCCTTCTTCTTCGCCCACGACGCCAGGTCGATCATTTCCAGCGTCTCGCGCACCTTGCGGTCGACATCGGCTTCCGGCACGCCGCGATTGCGCAGCGGGAAGGCCAGATTGTCGTAGACGGTCATCGTGTCGTAGATGACCGGGAACTGGAACACCTGCGCGATGTTGCGCTCTTGCGTCGACAGACTGGTCACATCCTTGCCGTCAAACAGCAACCGGCCATGTGAGGGATGAAGGAGACCCGAAATGATGTTGAGCAGCGAGGTTTTGCCGCAACCGGAGGGCCCGAGCAGCGCATAGGCGCCGCCATCCTCGAAGACGTGATGCACTTCCTTGAGAGCAAAATCGGCATCTGTCCGCGGGTTCGGCAGGTAGGAGTGACGGATGTGATTGACGTCGATGCGCGCCATATCGCTCTCCTATGCCGCCAGCTTCGGTGCGCTTACGGCGCGGCCTTGCCCGTCGAAGACCATGATGTGACGCGGGTCGATAAACACGTCGATCGCGGCGTCAGTCTCGAAATCGAGGATACCGTGGGTCAGCATGACCCAGCGCGCATCGGCGAAGTCGAGATGAATGAAGCTCTCCGACCCGGTGATCTCGGTGATGGTGACCTTCGCACGCACCGGCACGGCCAACGCATTGGGCCGTTCGAGCGAAAGATGGTGCGGCTGGAAGCCGACCGTATAGTTCGCATCGGCAATGCCGACGAGTTCGGCCGGCACCGGCAGCTTGACGCCGCCTTCGAGCAAAAAGTCCGGACCCTTCTTGGCCAGCACGATGGTGTTGAGCGGCGGGTCGGCGAAAGTCCTGGCCGTCACCAGGTCGACCGGCTTGCGGAACACGTCGATTGTCGGGCCGAACTGGGTGATGCGTCCTTCGGAAAGTGTCGCCGTATTGCCGCCGAGCAGCAGCGCTTCGTGCGGCTCGGTCGTGGCATAGACGAAGATGGTGCCGGTGGCGGCAAAAATCCTCGGCAGTTCGGCGCGCAGCTCTTCGCGCAATTTGTAGTCGAGATTGGCAAGCGGCTCGTCAAGCAGAACCAGGCTGGCATTCTTGACGATGGCGCGCGCCAGTGCCGTGCGCTGCTGCTGCCCGCCGGACAGGCTGAGCGGCGTGCGGTCGAGGTAAGGTGTCAGCTTCAAAAGGGCGGCGGCTTCACGCACCTGGCTGTCGATCTTGGCCTGATCGACGCCGGCCACCCTGAGCGGCGAGGCGATATTCTCATAGACGGTCATCGCCGGATAGTTGATGAACTGCTGGTAGACCATGGCGATCTTGCGCTTCTGCACCGGCACACCGGTGACATCCTGGCCGTCGAACCAGATCGAACCGGAGGTCGGCACATCGAGGCCGGCCATCAGCCGCATCAGGCTGGTCTTGCCGGAGAGCGTGGGCCCGAGCAGGACGTTGAGCGAGCCATGCTTGAGCGTCAGCGACACGTCGCGGATATGCTCGACCGCACCAACCTTCTTGGTGACGTTCCTCAGTTCCAGCATGACGCCTCCTCCCAGGCCTTCCGCATCAGCTCAAACTCCTCTTCATTCGGCAGCCGCGACATGTCGCCGGCTTATGCCGCGCATGAATTCATCGAGCGCGGCCACCTGTTCGCGGCTGAGGTGCAAACCGCGCTTGGTCCGGCGCCACAATACATCTTCTGATGTGACCGCCCATTCGTTTTGAACGAGGTAGCGCACCTCGGCCTCAAAAAGATCGGCGCCGAAGTTACGGCCGAGATCAGCATTCGATTTGGCCAGCCCCAACAGCATCCTTGCGCGGGTGCCGTAGAGCCTGGTCAGCCGGCGGGCCAGGCGCGCGTCGAGGAACGGATAGGCGGTTTTTAGTTTCGCCACTTCGGCATCGAAACCAGTGGCCGGGAAATCGCCGCCCGGCAGTGGCGCGTTGGCCGTCCACGGCTTGCCGCGCTTGCCAAGAAAACCCTCGATCTTTTCCAGCATCGATTCCGACAGCCGGCGATAGGTGGTGATCTTGCCGCCGAAGGCGTTGACGATGGGGGCAGCGCCCTCGCCGCCATCGGCTTTGAGCACATAGTCGCGCGTCGCTTCCTGCGCCTTGGAGGCGCCGTCATCATAGAGCGGACGAACGGCCGAATAGGTCCAGACGATGTCCGAGCGCTTGACCGGTTGCGCGAAATATTCGCTTGCCGCGGCACAGAGGTAGTCGATCTCGGTGTCGGTTATCTTCACGTCATGCGGATCGCCGGGATAGTCCTGGTCGGTGGTGCCGATCAGTGTGAACTCTTCCTCATAGGGAATGGCGAAGATGATGCGGCCATCCCGGTTCTGGAAGAAATAGGCTCGCGGATCGTCGAACTTCTTGGCGATGACGATATGGCTGCCCTGCACGAGGCGGACATTGTGCACATCGTTGAGGCCGACGACGCCGGAAAGCACATGATCGACCCAGGGCCCGGCGGCGTTGACCAGCAGGCGCGCCTTGATCTCCTCGGTCTCGCCGCTCTGCAGGTCCTCGATCCGGATCGTCCACAAACCGTTTTCGCGGCGCGCACCTACCACTTTGGTGCGGGTGCGGACCGTTGCGCCGCGGTCGGCGGCATCACGCGCATTCAGTGCCACCAGCCGTGCATCGTTGACCCAGCCATCCGAATATTCGAAGGCCTTTTTAAACAATGGTTTCAGAGGCTTGCCGGCCGGATCCCTGGCCATGTCCAGCGTCCTCGTCGCCGGCAGCAATTTGCGCCCGCCAATGTGGTCGTAGAGGAAGAGACCGAGTCTGATCAGCCAGGCTGGGCGCAGGCCCTTGGCGTAGGGCAGCACGAAGCGCATCGGCCAGATGATGTGCGGCGCATTCTTCCACAGAACCTCGCGCTCCATTAGTGCCTCGCGCACCAGGCGGAATTCGTAGAATTCGAGGTAGCGCAGGCCGCCATGGATCAATTTGGTCGAGCCCGAGGAGGTCCCGCTGGCCAAGTCGTTCATCTCGGCGAGGAAGACGGAAAAGCCGCGCCCAACGGCATCGCGGGCGATACCGCACCCATTGATGCCGCCACCAATGACGAAAATGTCACGGATCGGAGATGCGTCCACAAATTCCTCCAACGATTTCGCATTGCACCATTTTTGGCCTTTTACGAAACCGTGTCGGAATTATTTCGAAATGATAACGAATGTCAAACGAAATATCACAAGCCTGTGAGAAGACTGCGAATGGAGCGTCGAAATCGCTTAACCGAGCGATGTTTCGATCAGTTGAACCTCGGCTTCCTGGCAGATTTTGCGCACTGACGGGATGTCGCAACGGTCGGTGATAAAGGTGTCGACCTGCGACAGGTGGCCGATGCGCACCGGGGCGGTTCGCTCGAATTTGGTCTGGTCGGAAACCAGGATGACATGCCTTGCGTTGGCGATGATCGCTTGCGCCACTTTGACCTCGCGGAAATCGAAGTCGAGCAAGGCGCCGTCATGATCGATGGCGGAGGCGCCGATCACCGCATAGTCGACCTTGAACTGCCTGATGAAGTCGACCGCCGCTTCGCCGACCACACCGCCGTCGGAACCGCGCACGACACCACCGGCGATCACCACCTCGATCGACGGATATATCCGCATCCTATTGGCAACATTGATGTTATTGGTGATGACCATGAGACCGCTGTGATCGAGCAGCGCCTTGCTGACGGACTCAGTCGTGGTGCCGATGTTGATGAACAGCGAGGCGTTGTCGGGGATCAGCCTGGCCGCCGCCCGGCCGATCGCCTCCTTCTCGTCGGCGGCGATCTTGCGCCTGGCCTCATATTCCATGTTCTCGATGCCGGACGGGAACAGCGCGCCGCCATGGATGCGCGAAAGCAGCCGCTGGTCGCACAAATCGTTGAGATCCTTGCGTATGGTCTGCGGCGTCACATTGAAATGTGTGGCCAGATCCTCGACCAGCACGCGGCCATGATCCTTGGCCATCTGGATGATTTCGGCATGGCGTGGCGACAGATACATAGGGCGACCTCCCGTTTTCGTTTTTCTTGTCTATAGTCGAAAACGAAACCGATGAAAAGGCATAAGCCGGCTAATGAAATGCATATGATTGCCAAGGCAAACGCCAGCGCAATCCCGGCTGGACCTGATCAGATCACACCGCGCGCGATTTCCGTGACGACGGTGAAAGCCATATCGACATCGGCGGCGGTCGCTTCGAACTGGCCTACCTGGAAACGGATGGCTGTCCTGCCATCCACCCGCGTCTGCGTCAGGTAGATGCGGCCATCGTCGTTGATCGCATTGACTAGCCGCAGATTGTGCTCGTTCGCCTCCGCGTCGGCTACTGCCTTGTGCCGGAACGAGAACAGCGACAGCATCGGCTCGCTGACGATCTCGAAATCCGGCTCCCTTGCCAGCCGAGCGGCAAGCCCTTCGCTCCATGCAACATGATTGCGGATCATCGTGCGCAGGTTTTCCAGCCCATGCGCACGCAGCAGGAACCACAATTTCAACGCGCGGAAGCGCCGGCCAAGCGGCACCGACCATTCGGAATAGTTGATGATGCCGTCATGACCGTGCGTCTTCAGATAATCCGGCTTGATTGCCAGCGTCCTCACATGGCTTTCCGGGTCGCGCAGGAACTGGATCGAGCAGTCGAACTGGGCTCCGAGCCATTTGTGCGGATTGAAAACGACCGAATCGGCACCTTCAACGCCCGTCCAGAAATGTCGATACTCTGGACAGATCATCGCAGATCCGGCCCAGGCGGCATCGACGTGGAGATAAAGGCCATACCGCCGCGCCACCTCGGCAACCGCCGCAATGTCGTCGGTGCCGCCCGTGCTGGTGCCGCCGACGCAAGCGATGATGCCGGCCGGCAGCATGCCCGCCTCCCGGTCGGCGATGATTGCCACCTCGAGCGCTGCCGTATCCATGGCGCGAAAGCGGCCACCGACAGGAATGCGCACGAGATTGTCCTCGCCGATGCCGGACACCCAGATCGCCCGGTCGATCGAAGTGTGCACCTGATCGGAGGAATAGATGCGCAGCCGCGCCTGCGCGGCCAGGCCTTGTTTGTTACCTTGCCAGTCGAGAGCCCGTTCGCGCATGGTCAGCACTGCGGCCAGTGTCGCCGACGAGGCCGAATCCTGGATCACCCCGGCGAACCCTTCCGGCAGGCCGAGCGCCTGGCGCATCCAGTCGACGGTGCGCGTTTCGAGTTCGGTCGCCGCCGGCGACGTCTGCCAAAGCATGCATTGCGCGGCCATCGCCGAAACCAGATATTCCGCCACCACCGAGACCGGCGCCGCATTGGCCGGGAAGTAAGCGAAGAAACGCGGATGCTGCCAATGCGTCATGGCAGGCAGAATCTTCTCTTCGAAGTCGGCGAAGATCCGGTCCATCGGTTCGGCGTCTTCGGGTGGAGACGCCTCTATGCTTCTAAAGATGTCGCCGGGCTCGACCAGCGGCCGCACCGGCCGCTCGCGCAGCGTGTTGCGGTAGTCGGCACCCCAGTCGGCGGCGCGCAGCGACCATTGCCGGAACTCATCGTTGTTCATCCTATCCTCCCGACATGATCCCTCGCCGCCATCCGTTGCGGCTGGCCTCTTTATTATTTAACGCGTGAAATAAATGCAACAACCGGCGAATGCGGCACGCCTCAGCCAGGGAAATCAGGCAGGCTGGCAAAAGCCGTCTTCAGCGCATTCGACCAGCCGTCCGAGATCGTGCGGTAATACTGGTCGTCCTGGCCGATCCGCTTTTTCAATCCGACCTTGAAAGCGTCCTTCTCCAGGAAGAGCAAGTCGAGCGGCAAGCCGACGGACAGGTTCGACTTCAACGTCGAATCGAACGACACCAGCAGCAGCTTCACCGTCTCGGCGAGGCTCATCGACTTTTCATAGGCGCGGATGATGATGGGCTTGCCGTATTTGGTCTCGCCGATCTGGAAAAACGGCGTGTCATCGGTCGATTCGATGAAATTGCCTTCGGGATAGATCATGAACAGGCGCGGTTCGCTGCCCTTGATCTGGCCGCCGAGGATGAAGGAAGCATTGAAGTAGGAATCCGCCTTCTCGCCGGCTGGTGACGAACTGGCGATGACTTCCTTGACCGTGTCGCCGACCAGCCGCACCGTCTGATACATTGACGGCGTCTCCAGCAGCGTGGCGTGACGATCGGCAACTGCCTTGGTGCGTTCATCAAGCAGGCTGACCACGGCCTGCGTCGTCGCCAGGTTGCCGGCCGACATCAAAACGATGACGCGCTCGCCCGGCTGTTCCCAGACATGCATCTTGCGGAAGGTGGAAATCGAATCCATGCCGGCATTGGTGCGCGTGTCCGACATGAACACGAGCCCGCGATCGATCTTCAGGCCGACGCAATAAGTCATGGAATCTCCTCTAGAGCAATTCCAGGAAAAATGTGAGGCGATTTTCTGCCCGGAATTGCTCCAAACAAAACAATGGAGCGGTTCATCGTTTTCGTGAAACGACGAACCGCTCCACCAGCAATCTTGCGAAGGATTACTGCTCCACCGTGACGGTGACCGCAAGCTGTTCTTCCGCCTGTCCCAGCCGAATTCCCGACACCGGCGTGGCGTCGCGATAGTCGCGGCCCGTAGCCACCTTTACATAGCGCTCGTCAGGCGAAATGCCATTGGCGGCGTCGAAGGCAACCCAGCCGAGGCCCGAAACATGCGCCTCGGCCCAGGCATGACTTGCGGCCTGCTCGACCGTCGCATCCAGCATCAGATAGCCGCTGACGTAACGGGCCGGAAAGCCCATGGCGCGGGCGGCGGCGGCAAAGACATGGGTGTGATCCTGGCAGACACCGGCTTTCAGCGCCAAGGCTTCCTCGGCCGGCGTCGTCGCATTGGTGGCGCCCGGCGTGTAGGCGACACGCTCGCCGATCACGGCCATCAGCCGGTGCAGCCTTTCGATGTCGGTGCCCTTGCCAACCGACGCGGCGAGTTCGCGAACACCGCTGCCGATCGTCGTCAACGGCGTTTCATGACTGTACAGCCAAAGCGGCGTAAAACCCTGGTGTGGTCCGGAAACACCAGCGGTGTCGCGCGTCACCACTTCGCCTGATGCTTCCACCGTGATGAAGTCGCGCTCGCCCTCGACGCTCAACAGCCTTGTGTCGTTGCCGAAATGGTCGACAAAGCGAACCTCTTCGCGCGCGCCTTCGATGGTCAGAGCCCAGGACAGAACGGTCTGCGTCGATCCGCTGACCGGAAGCAGCCGCAGCCGCTGCAACAGATAGTGCACCGGTGCATCGTAGCGGTATTCGGTTCGGTGGGTGATCTTCAGCCGCATGCGCTATGTCCCGCTTGTGAGCATCATCTTGTCCCACTCTTCGGAGCCATGCTCAATTGAACCGGTAGTCCTGCGCGATCTCGTCGCCGAGCTTGGTGTTGTCGCGAATGAAATTGGCCAGGAATTCATGTAGGCCGGCATCGAAAATGTCCTTGATCGACCCGGCTCTCAGCATCGTCTGCGTTTTCTCCGCCGTTGCGTGGCAGGCATGGCGTTCGCCGTAATCGTCGCCGAGGAACTTCAGATGCTCCGACAGGAAGCGATAGCAGAAGGTCAGCGAGCGCGGCATGCGGACATTGAGGATCAGATAGTCGGCGATGTTGGTCGGCTTGTAGTCGGCGTCATAGACCCAGCGATAGGAGCGATGCGCCGACACCGAACGCAGGATCGATTCCCACTGGTAGTTGTCGAGCGTCGAGCCGACCCAGGAGATCGACGGCAGAAGTACGTAGTATTTCACATCGAGGATGCGCGCCGTGTTGTCGGCGCGCTCGACATAGGTGCCGAGTTGGGAGAAATCGAAAATCTCGTTGCGCAGCATGGTGCCGTAGAACGAGCCGCGGATCAGCGCCGTCTCGCGCTTGATCGCGTCGAGCACGCTGGGCAGGTCGCGCTCGTCGATCGGCCTGGCCAGCATTCGCTTCAGCGACATCCAGGCCTCGTTGATGCTCTCCCATGTCTCGCGCGTCAGCGCGGTGCGCACCATGCGAGCATTGTTGCGGGCCGTCTCGATCGACGCCATCGTGCTCGACGGATTCGACGTGTCGCGCAACAGGAAGTCGGCGACATTGGCGGCGGTATAGTCAGAGTATTTCTGGCTGAAGGTGACGTCGGAGCCGGCACTGAGCAGCACTGAACTCCACTCTTCCGAGGCGTTCTGCGTGCGGGTCAGCGCCATGCGCAGACCCGCATCGACCAGCCGCGCCATATTCTCCGCTCGCTCGATATAGCGGTTCATCCAGTAAAGCCCGTTGGCGGTGCGGCCGAGAAGCATGTCAACGTGCCTCGATTTTGAGCGAGTAGCGAATAGCGAGTAGCGAATAGCGGAAAAATAGCTTCATAATTTTTGTTGCAGGCTCCTGATCATAGAACGTAGCATTTTCCCGATCTCATCGGCTTTGCTAAGCAAGCGCACCACCTCTGCTTCGACCATCAACCCTACTTTTGCGGACACGATCAGGTGCGTTTCCAACTCTTTGAGAGATCCCTGGGCCATGCGAAGAAATTGAATGAATGATCCCGTACTTTCTCGCCCATGCCCTTCAGCGATGTTCGCGGCAATTGATACGGACGACCGCCGCATCTGAGAGGTCATTCCGTAGACTTCGCTGTTTGGAAAGGCCTTTGTTACCGAATAGCAATCCACGGCCAACTCGACGGCCGCCTTCCAAATAATCAAGTCCCTGTAAGAGTTAATCGTCGTTTTGCTGCCCTTCCCCTATCTATTCGCTACTCGCTACTCGCTATTCGCTTCAATCATCCAGCACCCACGTATCCTTCGTCCCGCCGCCTTGCGAGGAATTCACGACCAGCGACCCCTCCTTGAGCGCGACGCGGGTCAGCCCACCGGGCACGATCTGGATGCGGTCGGAGACCAGCACATAGGGCCTGAGATCGACATGACGCGGCGCCAGCCCCTTGTCGGTCAGGATCGGGCAAGTCGACAGCGCCAGTGTCGGCTGGGCGATGTAGTTCGACGGCTTTGTCGCAAGCTTCTTGGAAAAATCCTCGCATTCCTTCTTGGTCGCCGCCGGCCCGACCAGCATGCCGTAGCCGCCGGAACCGTGGACCTCCTTGATCACCAGCTCGTCGATGTGTTCGAGCACATATTTCAGGCTGTCCGGCTCCGAGCAGCGCCAGGTCGGAATGTTGCCGAGGATCGCCTTGCGACCGGTGTAGAATTCGATGATCTCGGGCATGTAGGAATAGATCGCCTTGTCGTCGGCGATGCCGGTGCCCGGCGCATTGGCGATGGTGATGTTGCCGGCACGGTAGACATCCATGATGCCGGGTATGCCAAGTGCGGAGTCAGGACGGAAGGTCAGCGGGTCGAGGAAAGAATCGTCGACGCGGCGGTACAGCACGTCGATCTGCTTGTAGCCTTCGGTCGTGCGCATCGCGACATGGCCCTCGACGACCCGCAGATCCTGGCCTTCGACCAGTTGCACGCCCATCTGGTCGGCAAGGAAAGCGTGTTCGAAATAGGCGGAGTTGAAGCTGCCGGGCGTCAACACGGCAATGGTCGGCGCGCCCTTGGTGCTTTGCGGCCGCACCACCGCCAGCGACTGGCGCAGGAGCTGCGGGTAGTTCTCCACCGGCCGCACCTTGATCTTCTGGAACAGCTCGGGGAACAGCTGCATCATCGTCTCGCGGTTCTCCAGCATGTAGGAGACGCCCGACGGCGTGCGCGCATTGTCCTCCAGCACGTAGAATTCGTCCTCGCTGATACGGACGATATCGACGCCGATGATGTGGGTGTAGACGCCGGCCGGCGGCCTGACCCCGATCATCTCGGGCAGAAACGCCTCGTTCTTGGCGATCAACTCCCTGGGAATGCGCCCGGCGCGCAGGATTTCCTGGCGGTGGTAGATATCGTCGAGGAAGGCGTTCAGCGCCTGCACGCGCTGCTCGATGCCTTGCGTGAGGCGCCGCCATTCATTGCCTGAAATGATGCGGGGTACGATGTCGAACGGGATCAGCCGCTCGGAGGCTTCCTGCTCGCCATAGACGGCGAAGGTGATGCCGGTCTTGCGGAAGACGCGTTCGGCGTCCTGCATCTTTTCGGTAAGCCTGGCCGGATCCTGCTCCTTCAGCCAGCGATCATAAGCCGAATACGGTCTTCTCAATCCGGAGACTTCCGGAAGCATTTCATCGAACGCTGCCAATCGCATACTCCCCTGTGACGCCATTTCACTGGCGTCGCCGGAGAAAATCAAGCGCAATCGGTCATTTGGGAGATGCGGACGACCAGTATGTTGCGGCTGCCTAAAATTGAGGCAGCTGAAATATGCCGGTAGTCAGGCTTTGCCTCGTGTCCGGGCAAGTGCGTTTCGTGGCTAGAATGCGCGGAACGTGACGACGGTGAATGTGTCCTTGATGCCGGGGAGAATCTGCACCTTTTCGTTGACGAAGTGGCCGACATCTTCCTCGTCGTCGACATAGAACTTGGCAAGCAGATCGTAGTTGCCGGCGGTGGAGTAGATTTCCGAGGCGATCTCGGCATCGGCAAGCGCGCTGGCAACCTCATAGGATTTGCCCAGCTCGCATTTGATCTGCACGAAAAACGCCTTCATGGCTTCGTCCCGCTAAACGTCCAAGTCCAAGCGGCCCTTCTGGCAGACTGGAGGCGGGCTTTCAAGCGCTGGAATGAATGCTCAGCCGGCTCGGGCCCGGGCTATGGCCTCTCGCAGGTCGGCCACCGGCATGCCGCGCTTGAACCGAGCGAGATGAATATTCACCATCGCTGAAACCACGATGCGCTGCCAAGCGTATGTTATGATGCGTCTTCGGACAGCGCTGTTTTTGAGGGAAGATATTTCGCGGGACAACGGAGACAGGCCATGCGCCGCGCCTTTTTCGCATTCGCAGTCGTTCCATTCATCCTCGTGTCGTCGGCGTTTGCTGGCGACGCCGAAATCAAGGCTGGGCAGTCTGTCATCGACGGCCAGCTGAAGGCCCTTATCGCCAATGACGGCGCCACCGCCTACAGCTTCGCCGCCCCGAATGTGAAACGGATCTTCCCGACCGTGGATGCCTTCATGAACATGGTGACCAACGGCTACCCGCCGGTGCGCAAGCCGCAGACCTATTCCTTCGGAAAGGTCGAGGAGACGGGTCCGGGTTCGATCGTCCAGCAGGTGCTGATCGTCGGTCCCGACGGCAAGGACTACGAAGCTGTCTACACGTTGCAGCAACAGCCCGACGGTACGTTCCAGATCACCGGCTGCAGCCTGCGTGCATCGAATTCGCTGAGCACTTGAAGCCTCACCGCAACGGAATATCGCCCCTCGCCCAACCCTCGGTGATTTCCGCGCCGCGTGTCCCGAACGTGCCGGCCTCGATGGCAGCACGAATGTCCTGCATAAGGCTCTGATAATACGAGAGATTGTTCCAGGTCAGAAGCATGGCCCCAAGCCCCTCCTGCGAGCGCACGAGATGGTGGAGATAGGCGCGCGAGTAGTCCCGGGCGGCCGGGCAATCGCTTTCTTCGTCCAAAGGGCGCGGATCGTCGGCATGGCGAGCGTTGCGCAGATTGACCTTGCCGCGCCTGGTGTAGGCAAGGCCATGCCGGCCGGCTCGCGTCGGCATCACGCAGTCGAACATGTCGATACCGCGCGCCACCGATTTCAGGATATCGTCAGGCGTGCCGACGCCCATGAGATAGCGCGGCTTGTTGTCAGGCAGTTCCGGACAGGTGATGTCGAGCATCTCGAGCATCACCGCTTGCGGCTCGCCGACGGCCAGACCGCCAACGGCGTAGCCCTTCAACCCCATCGCGCTCAGCGCCTGCGCCGACCGCACCCTGAGTGCCGCGTTATCGCCGCCTTGCACGATGCCGAACATCGCCTTGCCCGGCTGGTCGCCGAACGCCGTCTTACAGCGATCGGCCCAACGCAGCGAGAGCTCCATGGCGCGCTCGATATCGTTCATCTCGGCCGGCAGCGCCGTGCATTCGTCGAGCTGCATCTGGATGTCGGAATCGAGTAGTCCCTGAATCTCGATCGAACGCTCCGGCGACATCTCGTAGGCGGCGCCGTCGATATGCGAGCGGAAGGTGACGCCCTTTTCGGTCAGTTTTCTCAGCTTCGACAGCGACATCACCTGGAAACCGCCGCTGTCGGTCAGGATCGGATGGGGCCAGCGGGCGAATTCATGCAAGCCGCCGAGCCGCGCCACGCGCTCGGCGCCGGGCCGCAGCATCAGATGATAGGTGTTGCCAAGGATGATGTCGGCACCGACACCGCGTACCTGGTCCATATACATCGCCTTGACGGTGCCGCCGGTGCCGACCGGCATGAAGGCCGGCGTGCGGATTTCACCGCGCGGCATATCGATCACGCCGCGCCGCGCCTTGCCGTCGGTTGCCAGAACCTTGAAGCTGAACGGCTTAGCCATTGAATTCCTTGTCATGGACCGGGGCCTCCGGCGCCTGCTTGTCGAGCGACTGCCGGTAGCGAATGCAGCCACGCATGAATTTTGGCCAAGGTGGCACGGCGATCGTCGGTTCGGTCTTCTCCGGCAAGAGATCCCACAGATCGGGGTGATGCCAGCACAGATCGTGGCCTGTGGCATCGCGATGCGCACGAATGCCGGCGCGAAGCTTTTTCACCTCCGCGATCAGGGCATCGCGGTCCAGGCTCTTGAGATCATCATCCATCGCTCGTCTCCGCTCGATAAAGCAGGCTTGCGTCGCCATAGGAATAGAATCTGTAGCGGTTCTCGATCGCATGCGCATAGGCCGCACGCATCGTGTCGAGGCCACTGAAGGCTGAAACCAGCATGAACAGCGTCGAGCGCGGCAGATGGAAATTGGTCATCAGTATGTCGGCGATACGAAAGCGATAGCCGGGCGTGATGAAGATGTCGGTCGGGCCGGACCAGGCGGCCAGAGTGCCGTCCTCGTGCGCCGCGCTCTCCAGCAGGCGCAGCGAGGTCGTGCCGACGGCAACGATCCGCCCGCCCCTTGCTCTTGCGGCATTCAGGGCCTCCGCAGTGGCCTCGCTGACCGAGCCGGTTTCGGCGTGCATCTTGTGGTCGGCGGTGTCGTCCGCCTTCACCGGGAGGAACGTGCCGGCGCCGACATGCAAGGTGACGAAGCGGCGTTCGATGCCCTTGGCGTCAAGCGTTGCAAAAAGCTCCGGCGTGAAATGCAGGCCCGCGGTCGGTGCCGCGACGGCGCCCTCCTCCCGGGCATAGATGGTCTGGTAGTCGGCCCGGTCGCGCTCGTCGTCGTCGCGCTTGGAGGCGATATAGGGCGGCAGCGGAATGTGGCCGACCGCGTGCAGAGCCTCGTCGAGGAAGGGTCCCGACAGGTCGAAGCCAAGCAGCGCCTCGCCGCCCTCGCCTTTCTCGATCACCGTGGCATCAAGCTGGCCGAGGAAACAGGAATTGCCGTCATGGCCGAAATGGATGCGGTCGCCGATGGCGATACGCTTGCCCGGCCGCATGAAGGCCAGCCAACGGTCCGGCGTCATGCGCATATGCAGCGTGGCCTCGACCTTTGCCTGTGCCTCGCCGCGCCGCCTGATGCCTTTGAGCTGCGCCGGAATGACCTTGGTGTCGTTGAAAACCAGCACGTCGCCGGCCCTGAGCAAGGATGGCAGGTCACCAACCGTGCGGTCGTCGAGCCCTTCGCCCGGTTTGATCACCAGCATTTTGGCGCTGTCGCGCGGCTCCGCCGGGCGAAGCGCGATGCGCTCCTCCGGCAAATCGAAGTCAAAGAGATCGACGCGCATCAGTAGAGCCGGACGAGCAGCGCTCCGGCCAGCAGCAGCACCGCGCCGGCGATGCGGCCGAGCGAGATTTCACGCACCGCGACGCCGAGGAAGCCGACGCGATCGATGAGCATGCCCGCCAGCAACTGGCCGGCGACCAGAAACGCCATTAACGCGGCAGCGCCGATGCGCGGTGTCAGGATCGTCGACAGCGTGACATAGAAGCCGCCGAGCATGCCGCCGGCCACGAACAGCCAAGGCGCCGGCGCCTTCCAGTCGAGCGAGATGCCTTGCAGCTTCACAACCGCGACGGAGATGATGCCGAGCACGATTGCGCCCGACAGGAACGAAAACGCCGCCGCCGCGACCGGGAGACCCAGGTCGCGCGCCAGCTGCGAGTTGATCGGTGCCTGAATGGCAATGAAGGCGCCGGACAGGATGCCGAGAAGCGACCAGACGACGCCCATCATTGTCGTTTACCCCTACTTGACGTCGGCCGCGACCTTCAGCGACACGATCTTGTCGGGATCCTGCACCGGCTCGCCGCGCTTGATCTTGTCGACATTGTCCATGCCTTCGATGACCTGGCCCCAGACCGTGTACTGGCGGTTGAGAAAGGCGGCATCGTCGAAGCAGATGAAGAACTGCGAATTGGCCGAGTTCGGGTTCTGCGAGCGGGCCATCGAGCAGGTGCCGCGGGCATGGTTGGCGTTGGAGAATTCGGCCTTCAGGTCCGGCTTTTCCGAGCCACCCATGCCAGCCCGGGACGGCGCAAATGTGGGCTTGCTGGAATTGCCGAACTTGACGTCGCCGGTCTGCGCCATGAAGCCCTCGATGACACGGTGGAAGACCACGCCGTCATAGGCGCCTTCGCGGGCCAGTTCCTTGATGCGGGCGACATGGCCGGGCGCCAGGTCGGGGAAAAGTTCGATGACCACATTGCCCTTGGTCGTTTCCATGATGAGCGCGTTCTCGCGGTCTTTAATTTCGGCCATGTCAGATATCCTTTTGAGAAAACAGAGTTATTTGACAACTTTACTTGTCTGCGGCGATGCGCACTTTGATCATCCGGTCGGGATCGGTAACCGTGCCATTGTCCGCCTGGTCGCCCTTCTTGATGTGGTCCACCAGTTCCATGCCGCTGACGACGTTGCCGACGATGGTGTACTGGCCGTCGAGCGGCGGTGCCGGCGCGAACATGATGAAGAACTGCGAATTGGCGGAGTTGGGGTCCTGCGAGCGGGCCATGCCGACCACGCCGCGCGTGTAGCGCTCGGTCTGCGAGAATTCGGCCGGCAGGTCGGGTAGATCGGAACCGCCGGTGCCGACGGCCTGGGCGCTAAAACCCTTCTTGATGTTGCCGAACTTGACGTCGCCGGTCTGCGCCATGAAGCCGTCTATGACGCGGTGGAAGGCAACATTGTCATAGGCGCCCTGGCGCACCAGCTTCTTGATCTGCGCGACGTTCTTGGGCGCGAGATCGGGCCGAAGCGCAATGGTGACGTCGCCGTCCTTCAGCGTGATGATCATGGTGTTTTCCGGGTCGGCGGCAAAAGCCGAGACCGATGCGGTCACAAGACCGGCAAGCACAACGAGGAACGAGGCGAGCTTTTTCAGCTGCATATCTGTCTCCGGGGTCTTATTTCTTGAATTTGGCGGTGAGCGCGCCAGCGACAGCCGCCGGCACGAAGGGGCGAATGTCGCCTCCCATCGAGGCAATCTGGCGGACAAGTGTGGCGGTAATGGTGCGTACGGAGGGGCTGGCGGGCAGAAAAACCGTCTGCAGTTCAGGCGCCATGGTCTCGTTCATGCCGGCCATCTGCATCTCGTAGTCGAGGTCGGTGCCGTCGCGCAGGCCGCGGATCATGATCGAGGCACCCTGCTTCCTGGCTGCGTCGATGACCAGCCCGTCGAAGGCGACGACCTTGATGCGGGCACCATCACGCCCGAATTCCGCTTTCGTGGCGGTCTCGATCAATTGCACCCGTTCCTCGAAGGAAAACAGCGGTTGCTTGCCCGGATGGATGCCGATCGCCGCATAAACGATGTCAGCGACGGCCAGCGAGGCCTTCAGCACGTCGAGATGGCCGTTGGTCAGCGGGTCGAAAGAGCCGGCATAGAGGGCGATGCGTTCAGTCATGGCTGGTGCTTCTAGCGAGCCTCTCTCGCAAAGGCAAATCCGATCGGCGCGCCGGCCGTGAACCTTTTCCGGCGCATGAACGACAGATGAACACGCTGATCACGAAGCCTTCACGCAGCGTTCACTAGGTTGCACCTTAATAAGATGAAACCAAAATCCCATCTATCCGTTGTTAGGCGCAGGAGAACACGCACATGCTGATCTACATGCTCGCCACCGCAATGACCGTCGTCATGCTGATCGCCACCGTATTTGGGCTGCATCAGGAGGCACAACGCGTCCGCGTCAAGGCCAACACCAAACGCTTCGAAGGCTTCGGCCCCCGCAAGCCGTATCGTCACTACTAAGTCAGTCCGGACTTGCTGCCGCGCCGGCCGATGGGCCGGCGTTGCTATGTCAAAACCTGGGTGCCGGTCTTACTCCGCACCCTCAGGACCGGCGTCAGGCGTCGGAGCGACATCAGCGCCGCCTTCAACGGTCTCTTCGATTTCCTCGTCCGATTGCGGCTCAGAGATGCGCTCGACCGAAACCACCTTTTCACCTTCAGCCGTGTTGAAGATGGTCACGCCCTTGGTGGCGCGGCTGGCGAAGCGGATGCCGTTGACCGGCACCCGGATGACGGTGCCGCCATCCGACACCAGCATGATCTGGTCGTCATTGCCGACCGGGAAGGTCGCCACCAGCCGGCCGATCTCGGCTACCTTGGAAACATCGGTGGCACGAATGCCCTTGCCGCCGCGCCCGGTCACCCGGAAATCATAGGAAGACGACCGCTTGCCGTAGCCATATTCCGTCACTGTCAGCACGTACTGCTCGTGTACCTTGAGATTCTCGTAGTCCGCGTCGGAAAGCTCCGCCTCCTCGCCGACCTCTTCGTTGGTCAGCGCGATCTCTTCCTCTTCGCCGGCAGCGATTCCGGCGGCAAGCCGCCGTTCGGCCGCCGCCCGCTTGAGATAGGCAGCGCGTATGGCCGGCGACGCATCGACACTCTCGATCACCGCCATGGAAATCACCCGGTCTGTCTCGGCCATGGCAATGCCGCGCACGCCGACCGAATTGCGGCTCTGGAAGACGCGCACGTCGCCGACCGAAAAGCGGATGCACTGGCCGGAACTGGCGGTCAGAAGCACGTCGTCATTGTCGGTGCAGGTCTCGACACCGAGGATCTCGTCGCCCTCCTCCTCCAGCTTCATGGCGATCTTGCCGTTGCGGTTGACCTGGACGAAGTCGGAAAGCTTGTTGCGGCGCACGGTGCCGCGCGTGGTGGCGAACATCACGTCGAGCTCGCCCCAGCTGGTCTCGTCCTCGGGCAGCGGCATGATGGTGGTGATGCGCTCGCCCTGCTCGAGCGGCAGCATGTTGATCAGCGCCTTGCCGCGCGACTGTGGATTGCCGATCGGCAGCCGCCAGACCTTTTCCTTGTAGACGATGCCGCGCGAGGAGAAGAAGAGCACTGGTGTATGCGTGTTGGCGACGAACAGCCGGGTGACGAAATCCTCTTCCTTGGTCGACATGCCGGAGCGGCCCTTGCCGCCGCGGCGCTGCGCCCGATAGAGCGACAGCGGCACGCGCTTGATGTAGCCGGAATGGCTCACCGTCACGACCATGTCCTCGCGCTGGATCAGGTCCTCGTCTTCCATGTCCGAACCGCCCTCGGAGAGTTCGGTGCGGCGCGGCGTGCCGAACTCGTCGCGTACGGCGGCAAGCTCGTCCTTGACGATCTGCTGGACGCGCGCGCGGGAAGACAAAATGTCCAGATAATCAATGATTTCGGCGCCAATCGTGTTCAACTCGTCGGCGATTTCGTCGCGGCCGAGCGCGGTCAGGCGCTGCAGGCGCAGTTCGAGGATGGCGCGCGCCTGCTCCTCGGACAAATTGTAGGTGCCGTCCTCGTTGATGCGATGGCGCGGATCGTCGATCAGGAGGATCAGCGATTCGACGTCGCCGGACGGCCAGCGCCGCTCCATCAACTGCTCGCGCGCCGTCTGCGGATCCGGCGCGGTGCGGATCAGCTTGATCACCTCGTCGATGTTGGCGACGGCGATGGCGAGACCGACCAGCACATGGGCGCGGTCGCGCGCCTTGCGCAGCAGGAATTTCGTCCGCCGGGTGATCACCTCCTCGCGGAAGGCGACGAACGCCTTCAGCATGTCGGTCAGGTTCATCACTTCCGGCTTGCCGCCGTTCAGCGCCACCATATTGGCGCCGAAAGAGGTCTGCAGCGGCGTGAAGCGATAGAGTTGGTTGAGGATGACGTCGGCAACGGCGTCGCGCTTCAATTCGATGACGACCCGGTAGCCCTGGCGGTCGCTCTCGTCGCGGATGTCGGAAATGCCCTCGACGCGCTTGTCGCGCACCAGTTCGGCCATCTTCTCGATCATCGACGACTTGTTCACCTGGTAGGGAACTTCGGTGATGATGATCGATTCACGATCGTTGCCGCGCTGTTCGATGTTGACCTTGCCGCGCATGACGATGGAGCCGCGGCCGGTCGAATAGGCGCTGTAGATGCCGGAACGGCCAAGCACGATGCCGCCGGTCGGGAAATCCGGTCCTGGAATGATTTCCATCAGCGCCGGCAGGTCGATCGCCGGATTGTCGATGAGGGCGATCGCGCCGTTGCAGATTTCGCCGAGATTGTGCGGCGGGATGTTGGTCGCCATGCCGACGGCGATGCCGCCCGAGCCATTGACCAGAAGATTGGGAAAACGCGCCGGCAGAACCTTGGGTTCGCTGCCCGACGCATCATAAGTGTCCTGGAAATCGACGGTGTCCTTGTCGATATCCTCCAAAAGCTCGTGCGCGACCTTGGTCAGCCGCGCTTCCGTGTAGCGCATCGCCGCCGGTGGATCGCCATCGATGGAGCCGAAATTGCCCTGTCCGTCGATCAGCGGCACGCGCAGCGACCAGTCCTGCGCCATGCGCACCAAGGCGTCGTAGATGGAAGCGTCGCCATGCGGATGGTATTTACCCATCACGTCGGCGACCGGACGCGCCGACTTCACATATTTGCGGTTCCAGTGGTAGCCGCTCTCATGGGCGGCGAAGAGAATGCGGCGATGCACCGGCTTCAGGCCGTCGCGCACGTCGGGCAGCGCGCGGCTGACGATCACGCTCATGGCGTAATCGAGATAGGAACGCTGCATCTCCTCGACGATGGATATCGGCTCGATGCCGGTGGGGCCGCCGTCGGCGCCGCGCGGTGTCTTCTGGTCGGTCAAATCGGATCACAATCTAATCAGGAATCACTTGGTGCTTATATAGGAAGCAAGGCGGAAACTCCAACATGCCAGGCACTTTTCCAGTGTCATTTTTGGTGGTAATTTCAAATGGATACCGCTGATTGCGACGATATGGCCAAGGCGGTTTCGCCGCCATCGACGCAAAAGCCTGCAATGGACGTTTTCCCTGAGCGAAAGCCACGACCGCGATGGATTGGACCCTGTGGCTGCCCTCGCGAGCACCTGAGCCGATTCACGAGACGCGAAGGCCCGTTGCGCCACGGCGGGCGCGATATTTGCCGGGCGTTTCGCCCATGACACGACGAAAGCGGCGGTTGAACGTCGACAGATCGTTGAAGCCGGACTCGAGGGCAATCGCCGAGACTGCTTCGTCCGACATGCGCAGCCGCACCGCTGCCCTGTGCAGCCGCGTCTTGAGCAGGAACTGATAGGGCGTCATGCCCGCGACCTGCCGGAAAACGCGCAGGAAATGATACGGACTGGTGGCCGCCTCATCCGCAAGCGCTGAAAGCGAGACCGGCCCGTCGGCATCCAGCTCTATCCGCCGCACCGCCTCGGCAACCCGTTTCTGATCGCGGCGGCTCGGCGCGCGCCCGACATGTGTGGCTCCGGTGACAGCCGTCACGGCGGCGCCGGCTATGCGCAGGGAAAGTTCCTCGAAGGCATCCATGTCAGCAGTCTCGCGCGCGGCTTCCGCTTCGGCCAGCAGTGGTGCCAGCACCGGCAAAGGCGGCAGGCGCGGCGTGGCGAAGGCCAGCTTCCTGGCGCCCGGCACGCCAGCCACGATCCGTTCCATGTAGGACGGTCCGAAATGAAACGACAGGCAACGGTCGCCGCTGCCATGTTCATGCCCGCATTCATAGCATGTGCCGGAATTGCCGAGCAGGAGGGCACCGGGCGCCAGCATCGCCGTGCCTTGTTGCGCGCGGTAGCGAAACGTGCCGCTGGTGACGGCGGTCACACAGAAATCCTGATGTGCTTCCTCGAACGGCCGATCGCCGGCACCGGCCGTGCAGATCACGTCCGTCACGCGCCAGCCGGGGCCGGATGCAAGCGTATGCGTTGTCGCCGTCATAGCCGAAATATAGCAATTTTTCCCAAGCCCAGAACCCCGTCACCGCCTAGTCTTCCCGGTCTCCTGACAAGAAGAGAGCTGAACCATGTTTGACCAATCATCCTTTGCCGAAGCCTTGCACAGTCCCGGACCTATCGACGGGCTTGCCGAAAAGCTGAACCTCTACGGGCGCTTCGCCGGTGCCTGGACGTTCGATGCCTCGCGCCATCTCGAGGACGGCACCGTGCTGACCGGGCGTGGCGAGGTGCATTTCGGCTGGGTGCTGGAAGGCCGGGCGATCCAGGACGTCTGGATCCTGCCCGCGCGTAACGCCGGCCCCTCGCCCTCGCTGGGCGCCTGGACGTTCTACGGCACGACGCTGCGTGTCTATGATCCCGGCGAGGATGCCTGGCACATCTTCTGGAGCGATCCGCGCAACCAGTATTACAGCCGCCAACTCGGCCGCGCCGAGGGCGACACGATCGTGCAGGTGGGCGCCGACGGCACCGGCTCATCGGTGCGCTGGAGTTTTTCCCGCATCACCGAAGACAGCTTCCGCTGGCTTGGCGAGCGCTCGCACGACAATGGCGCGACATGGCGGCTGGAGGTCGAGTTCCTAGCGCGGCGGGCGGCGGGAGCCTGACGCTACAAGATATTGTAACAATGGAGAAAACCATGTTTGATCATATCTCGATCGGTGTCCGCGACACCGCCGCTTCCAAGCGCTTCTACGATGCGGCATTGAAGCCGCTTGGTTACAGCTGTCTCAGCCAGTCGCCGGGTTCGTTGGGCTATGGAACGCAGGGCGTCGCGCTATGGGTCAACGAAGCGGCGCGGCCTGTGCCTTCAGACGAAAAATCCGGCCTGCACTTCTGCTTCGCCGCACCGACGCGGGGCAGCGTTGACACTTTCCATGCCGGCGCGTTGCGTGAAGGCGGCAGCGACAATGGCGCGCCGGGTCTGCGCGCCGACTATGGCGAAAACTACTATGCCGCCTTTGTCGTTGACCCGGACGGCTATCGCCTCGAAGCCTATTGCGACGCTGCCGGCTAATCCGTCGAAGTCCTCAGTTTCGCGGTCCTGACTGTTCCCACCGACCGGGCTTTGCTCTACCAATATCCTGGTACGGGCTCGACCCGGCGGGAGGGGTCAGAGATGCCGAGTTTCGACAGCCTGTTCAACGCCTTCGTCACCATTCTCGTGACCATCGATCCGCCCGGCCTGGCGCCGCTGTTCCTGGCCGTAACGCGCGGCATGAACCGCGAGGAGCGCCAGCAGGTTTCCGTCCGTGCCTCGATCATCGGTTTCCTGGTGATGGCGCTGTTTGCGGTTGCCGGCGCCTCGATCCTGTCGGTGTTCGGCATCACGCTGCCGGCTTTCCGCGTCGCTGGTGGCTTCCTGCTTTTCTTCATCGCATTCGAAATGGTGTTCGAGCGCCGGCAGGACCGCAAGGAGAAGATCGGCGACGTCGCCATCACCAAGGACATGATCCACAACATCGCCGCCTTTCCGCTGGCGATCCCGCTGATCGCCGGTCCCGGCGCCATTTCGGCAACAGTGCTTTTGTCCGGTTCGTTTCCAGGATTTGCAGCCCAGGCGGCCTTGGTCGGCATCATCTTCGTCTGCCTCGCCATAACCTATCTGGTGTTCGTGCTGTCGGAACGCATCGACCGCATCCTCGGCCAGACCGGCCGCTCGATCCTGACCCGGCTGCTCGGCGTCATCCTGGCCGCACTTGCCGTGCAGTTCGTCGCCGACGGCATCAAGGCGTTGATGGCGGGCTGAATAGCAGTTTCTACTACCTACTGCCTACTTCACCGCCGTATCGATCACTTCGAAGTCGTGAGTGATCGTAGCGGTTTTGGACAGCATCGCCGAAGCCGAGCAATATTTTTCGATCGAAAGATCGATCGCCCGTTTGACCTTGTCGCTGGACAGCGCCCGGCCCTTGACCACGAAATGCATGTGGATGCGGGTGAACACCCTGGGCTCGGTTTCGGCCCGGTCGGCGTCGAGTTCGACGACGCAATCCTCGACCGCCTCGCGGCCCTTCTCGAGGATATGCACCACGTCATAGGCCGAACAGCCGCCGGTTCCGATCAGCACCAGTTCCATCGGGCTCGGGCCCGGCGTCCTGCCTTCCGGTCCGGGCGCGGTTCCGAGCACGACCTTATGGCCGCTGCCGGACTCGCCGACGAAGGTGCGCTCCTCGACCCACTTTACGCGCGCTTTCACGTGATACGTCTTTCCGCTGAAATCAATTGATCGGCGCGCGCTGCGTGCCGATCATATCTTGATACCGGTCCGTTCGCTCAGAACGGGATTTCGTCGTCCAGTTCGCGCGACGAACCGCCACCGCCGCCACTCTTGGCACCACCGCCGCCGCCGCGATTGAAGCCTTCGCTCGGGCTGGACTGGCCGAAATCGGAACCACGGCTGCTGCCACCACCGGCATAGCCGCCGACCTGGCCGCCCTCACCCTGCCCGCGTGCGTCGAGCATCTGCAGCTCGCCACGGAATTTCTGCAGCACGACTTCCGTCGTGTACTTGTCGGCGCCGGTCTGGTCCTGCCATTTGCGCGTCTGCAGCTGGCCCTCGACATAGACCTTCATGCCCTTCTTCAGATACTGCTCCGCCACCTTGGCGATGCCCTCATTGAAGATGACGACGTTGTGCCACTCGGTTTTTTCCTTGCGTTCGCCGGAATTCTTGTCGCGCCAGCTTTCCGACGTCGCGATGCGGATGTTGACGACTGGCTCGCCCGAGTTCAGCCGGCGAATTTCGGGGTCCGCACCGAGATTGCCGACCAGAATGACCTTGTTGACGCTACCCGCCATGATGTTTCTCCGCTCATCCGAAACCAATTTTTGTCGCAGCACCTTACAGGCTGCGGACGTCAGCCGCCTGCTAAGGCTGGCTTTTCCCACAAGGTTTTTGTTCCCTTTTCGTTCTTATCGGCATTGCTGCTGATTGTCAAGGAATGGCAGCATTGTCGGCAGGGCAATCGCTTCGGGTTAACGGGAGGTGCGTATGGTATGCGAATGTGATTCATGAGGGGCTTCGTGATTTGCGGAGCCCTCGATGTCACGCCACGCTTGCCACTCGCATTCAATTCTAGATCATTTTTCGGCGCTGTCTGATCCCCGCCAGCATTGGCGTGTCGCCTACCCGCTGCCGGAAAT
>NZ_JAMYQF010000034.1:0-70456 GCF_040320745.1 Mesorhizobium sp. M0621
TTCTCCCGCTTGCTCTCCACGATCAGCCGCTCGATCTGGTCGGGAAGCTGGTTGGCGTAGCGCACCGGCCGCCGCGAGCGGTCGGTGAGTGCCTCTAGCCCGTCCTCCTTGTAGCGGTTGAAGATCTTGTAGCCGGTCTTGCGCGAGATGCCGAACTCGCGGCACACATCGCTCATGCCTTCCCCGTCGAGAAGACGAGCCACAAAACGAAGACGTTCCTCCATCACCGAACACTCTTTCCACGGCATCAACACCTCCGGCCAAAAAGCCAAAAGTGTTACCCATGTGTCCGGTACAAATCGTCACCTATGTCTCGGGCCGCTCAGATAGCCTGATACCAGCCTGCTGGCGCACTCTGCGCAAGATAAGAGATCGCGGCCGTTCCCCAGCGCTCGCAGTTCAAGCGCGGTATCGATCCACGTCAGAACCTCCAGCCAGATAGGCCTTGAAGCCACTCGCCGCCACCGAAATCCAATTCTAACCACTTATCGTCGTGGGTAACGCCGGTATTTTTGCTTCGTCACGTTTTGAAAGCCTCGATATCCGGCAATCTCTTCATGAGTTTCTTTGGCAAACGGAGAGGACAATGAGTAATATAGCCTGCTGATGCTTCGGGGGTAGTTTGGCCATAAATCTGGTCAACCCGTCGGATGCTCAAGCGAAGGTATCTTTTGCCTTGACGTCAGACGAAAAGAACAACCGCCAGATATACCTTGGGTCCTGCATACGCCGATAGGTTTAGATCGTTAAGGCCGAGCTTTCGGTTTCTTCTGAGAGGCTATAGCGCTCACACCCCCAATCGCCGCCACCAATATCCGGTTCTGCCGGCGTATCGCCGCGCGTAGTTCGGCAATCCTCGCCTCATCGCGCTTCACAAACTCGATGAACATCACGTTCATGTTGTTGAAGATCAGTTCGCCGAGTGCCCCCGTCTATCACCGCGACCTTGGTGTCCGTCCGCCCGATATCCCTATGAGGCGCTGGCGATTTGGGCAGATATGTTCGCCCTGGTGAACGTATTTCTCACCCTGACCGACTTGTAGACGTAGGCGACCCAGAGTCCTGTCAGCACAAACGAGACTATGTGCGCCGCCAGCGCATTGCCTACGAGCACCTGGCTCACCGGAACGCCCAGAACTGACGCAACCCAGATCGTGTCCAGCACAAAAACAACAGGGATCGCCAGCCACTGGAGCAGAAACAGTTGCGGAAAGCGGTGGCTTCGCCGCAGCATCGAAACGAGCACGACCAGTTGAAGCGCCAGAAATGCCAGATTGAGAGCAACCTCGCCATACACGGCCAGGGGCCCATTCGAGAGGGTCATGAGTTGCTGGTAGCCGTCGGCTGAATTGGCGAAGTCGGCGAGTGTACGCAGCGGTGACAATGCCTGGCCGATCGCCAGCAGCATCAACCATCCGCCAATGCCTACAAGAGCCGCAGGATTCTGTGACGGCTTCGTGGCCGATCGAACAGCAAAGAAAACAGGCACGCCGATCAACAGCAGCACGATCGCCCAATGCCAGATGGAAAACGCCCCCATTTACCCCTCCCCCTTTTAATGCCCCTCTAAGTTGTATCAGGTTTCAAATTCAACTCAAGAGGCGAGCCCTAATGTGAAATGACAATATGCCGAGCGGACGATTTCTCCTGTCTGCTCCTGACTCCCTCACACCGCAATCGCCGCCACCAGAATGCGGTTCTGCCTTCGTATCGCCGCGCGCAGCTCCGGGATCCTCGCCGCATCACGCTTCACGAACTCGATGAACATCATGTTCATGTTGTTGAAGATCAGTTCGCCGAGAGCTGCGCCATCGATGTCCTGCCGCACCAAGCCGAGTGCCTGCAATCGGGCAATCAGCGCACGGATCTGTTCGGTCAGTGAGCGATCGAGCCCGGTATAGGCCTGGCCGAATGGGCTGTCGGGCAGTTGCGTCGAGATCGCCATTGCCTGCCGCCACATCTCCTTGCTGAGATAGTGCAGCGAGTGCTCGATATAGATGCCGATCAGCGTGTCCAGCGCATCGCCGACATTGGCCGGCGGCCTGGCGACGACGCCCTGTCCGGCATTGAGCACCTCGTTGACCTCCAGCGAGACGATGGCGCCGAGGATGTCGCCCTTATTTTGATAGTAGTTGTAGATCGTGCCGACCGAGACCTCGGCCTGCGCGGCGATCGCCTCGATCTTGGCGCCTTCATAGCCGGCCTCGCGAAACAGTTCCGCCGCCGCCTCGATGATGCGGCGGTGCCGGTCCGCCTTTTGCCTTGCCCGCAATCCGCTCATCCCAGCCTCTTGCCATAAAAACAGAATTGACTCAATTTTAGAATTGGTTCAGTTTTTTGCAAGAAGCCACAAAGGCAAGGGAGAACACTCGATGACCGCTAAACCTGCATCCAGGAATCCGCTTTCCATTCTGAAGAGCCATCTGCATGCGGCGTGCGCCGCCGCGGCACTGCTGCTCGGAGCCGGCAGCCTCGCCCAGGCCGCCGACCTCAACGCGCTGATCTGGTGCGATCATGCCGATCCGGCGCTGCTGCAACCCTTCGAGGAGGCCAACAACGTCAAGGTCAACGTCAAGGAGTTCGAGGGCACCGGCGCGGGTCTCGCCATCGTCGAGCAATCGCAGCCGGGCGACTGGGACGTGATGGTGATCGATAGCATCGACGTGCCGCGCGGCGTCGAAAAGGGCCTGTTCGAGCCGCTGCCGGAAGACAGACTGCCGCTGGCCGACCTGTTTGCGCAGGTGAAGATGGACGGCTCCACCGTGGTCGGCGGCAAGCGCTACGGCATCACCGAAAAGTTCGGCTACAACACGATCGGCTACAACAAGACCAAGGTCGATCCGGCCGACATGCAGTCGATGGCGGCGCTGATCGGCGACAAGTACAAGGGCAAGGTCGCCATCTACGACTACTATCTGCCGGTCATCGGCATGGCCGCACTCGCCATCGGCAAGAAGACGGCCGACCTCACCGAGGCCGACCTGCCCGCCCTCAAGGACGAGCTTCTCAAGATGAAGGCCAATGCCAAGCTGGTCGGCGAAGTGACCGCTAGCCAGACAGCGCTGGCGACCGGTGAGGTCGACATACTGGTCGGCGGCGGCGAATGGGTGACGGCGGGGCTGGCCAAGGAAAACCCGGCGCTGGACTTCTCCATTCCCAAGGAAGGTGCGGTTCTGTGGTCGCAGTCGTTGGCCATGTTCAAGGACTCCAAGAACAAGGACATGGCGCTGAAGTTCATCCAGTACATCATGAGCCCGGAGGGCCAAGCGCGGCTTGCCACCTCGTCCTGCTACTGGGGCATGCCGGCGAACACCAAGGCGGCGCTGACCGACGACCAGAAGAAGGTCCTGCGCTTCGACGAGCAGCCGGGCTTCCTGGCGCGGGCCCAGGCCTACCCGGCGCCCAACGCCGATCTCGACAAGAAGATGCAGGACATGTGGACCGAAATGCTGCAGGCAAAATGAGCGGATATCGCTCATGAGTTCAGCTGGAAACAATGACCATGCCTTGCCCCTGGCGGGCCGTGCCCTACCCCGGGCGGCCCTGCCCTGGGCACTGGTCACGCCGGCGCTCGGCTGGACGCTGCTGTTCTTCGTGCTGCCCTTCATCGCCATGGGGTTTTCCAGCCTGACGGCGCATGAGGGCGGCGGTTTCACGCTGTCCAACTACAGCCAGTTCTTCACCAACCCGTCCTACTGGCAGGCGATGGTGAACTCGCTGCAGGTCACCGCCATCGTCACCGTCGTCTCGGTGCTGCTTGCCTATCCCTTTGCCTGGATCCTCGCCGAACAGGTGCCGGAGCGCTGGCAACGGCTGGCGCTGATGCTGGCGGTGCTGCCGTTCTGGACCTCCTATGTCGTGCGCTCTTACTCCTGGCTTCTGGTGCTGGCGCAGAACGGCGTGGTCAACCGGGCGCTGACCGGCTCCGGCCTATTCAGCGAGCCGGTGCAACTCGCCAATACACGGTTCGCCACCGTCACCGGTTTCGTGCACTTCTTCGTCATGCTTTTGACGCTGACGATCTTCGCCAACCTCAAGCAGCTCAGCCCAAGCTACCGCAAGGCCGCCGCTGATCTCGGCGCCGGGCCGGTGCGCACCTTCCTGCATGTCGTGCTGCCGCTGACGTTGCCCGGCATCATGGTCGGCGCCTTCCTCACCTTCGTGCTGTGCATCGGCGACTACATCACGCCGCAGATCCTGGGCGGCAACAACGAGTTGCTGATGCCGCAGCTGGTGATGATGCAGATCGGCCGGCGCGGTGACTTTCCGCTGGCCTCGGCGCTGTCGATCATCCTGATGGCGGTGGTCACCATTGCCTATTTCGCCTGCGCCCGCTGGCTGAAGATCGAGCGGGCCTGAGATGCGCAGGATTGTCCGCATCGCCTCATGGCTTTACGCCGTCCTGATCTACGGCTTCATCTTCCTGCCGGTGGTCGTGCTGGTGCTGTTTTCGCTGCAGGCGACGTCGTTTCCGATCCCGCCCTTCACCGGCCCATCGCTGCGTTGGTACGAAGCTGTTCTCTCTGACGTCAGGCTGACCTCGGCGCTGGCCAATTCGCTGCTGGTCGCTTCCATCTCGTCGCTCGCCGCCGTCACGCTCGGCTTCCTCTCGGCCTGGGGCTTTGCCCGTTTCGTCCTGCCCGGCTCCGGCCTGCTGCGCGGGCTGATCACATTGCCGCTGACGGTCAGCTATCTCATCATCGGCATGGGGCTGCTGGTGCTGTTCAACTGGGCGGGAGTGCCGAAATCGCTGCTTGCGGCAGGGATCGGCCATGTCGTGATCAACCTGCCGCTGTGCTTTGCCATCATCTACAGCCAGATGGGCGACCACCAGATCAACATCGAGCGCGCCGCGCGCGACCTCGGCGCGGCGGAGTGGAAGGTGCTGCTCCTGATCACCGTGCCGGTCATGGCGCCTGCGATCTTCGCCGGCTTCTTCCTGTCGATGACCTTCTCCTGGGACGAGTTCGTGATCTCCTTCCTGCTGACGCGCTTCGACACCACGCTGCCGGTCGAAATCTGGAACCTCTTGCGTTCCGGCCTCAATCCAAAAACCAACGCCGTCGGCTCGCTGGTCTTCGCCGTCTCCATCGTGCTGGTGGTGCTGTTCGAACTGACATTGCTGCGCAGGAGAAGAGCATGACCGCACCGCTGGTCGATATCAGCTCCGTCTCGCACCGCTTCGGCCAGCACACGGTGCTGAGGAACGTGTCGCTGCAGATCGAGCCCGGCAGCTACACGATCCTGCTTGGCCCCTCTGGGTCCGGCAAGACGACGCTGCTGTCCATTCTGGGCGGCTTCGTCACGCCCAGCGAAGGCAAGGTGTTCATCCGTGGCGAGGACTGCACCTCGGTGCCGCCGGCCAAGCGCCCGACGACGACGGTGTTTCAGGACTACGCGCTGTTCCCGCATATGAGCGTCGGCAGCAATGTCGGTTTCGGCCTGCGCATGCAGGGCGTCGACGGTGCTACCCGAGCGGCAAAGGCGCGCGAGGCGCTGGCGCTGGTTGGCCTCGCCTCCGCCTTCGACAAGAAGCCGCACCAGCTCTCAGGCGGCCAGCGGCAGCGTGTGGCGCTGGCGCGTGCGCTGGTGATCGAGCCGGCGGTGCTTCTGCTCGACGAGCCGCTCGGCGCGCTCGACCTCAAATTGCGCCGGCAGATGCAGGACGAATTGAAGGCGATCCAGAAGCGCGTCGGCACCGCCTTCATCCATGTCACCCACGACCAGGAAGAGGCCATGGCGCTGGCCGACCATTGCGTGGTGATGAATGACGGGCGCATCGAGGACGAAGGCCCGCCCGAGCGTGTCTATGCACGGCCAGCGACGCGCTTTTCCGCGACCTTCATGGGCGAAAGCACGATCCTTGCTGGCACAATCACGGAGGCCAGGGACCGGACAAGCATCGTCGCGACGCCGGTCGGGCCGATTTCGCTGCCCGGCACGCTGCCGGTGGGCGCTGCCGTTGTGCTGGCCATACGGCCGGAGCATCTTGTCCTCGGCCTGGCCGCTGGCAGTGTAAAGCTCGGCACGGCCGAGGTCAGCGACGTCGTCTTCCAGGGCAGCTTCAAGCGCGTGCTCGCCGTTTCCGCCCAAGATCCCTCGCTTCACTTCATCGCCAGGCTGCCGGCGACCGCCACCGTCAGGCCGGGCGACACGGTTGCGATTTCCTGCGATACCGACCAGATCATCCTGCTGACGGACTGAGCATGGGCACGCTTGCGGTCATCGACGCTCCAGACTGGTACGAGACCATTCGCATGAGCGATGGCGTGACCTTGATCCACGAGCCATGGATAAAACCGTTCTTCCGCTGCAACATGTGGCATGTGCGCGGCCGCGACCGTGATCTTCTGTTCGACACCGGGCTTGGTCATTTCAGCCTCCGGCGCCACGTGCCGCTGGTGAGCGAGCGCAAGCTGACCTGCGTCGCCAGCCATACGCATTTCGACCATATCGGCTGTCACCATGAATTTCCCGAGCGCTGCGTGCACGCGGCCGAGGCTCAAATCCTCGCCGATCCGCGCAACGAATGGACGGCCGCCGGCACCTATGCGACGGACGAGATGTTCGACGGTATGCCGCAAGGGTGGGACACGGCGCGCTACGGCATTCTGCCCGCTCCCGCCGGCCGCCTGCTCGCGCATGGCGATGTCGTCGATCTCGGCGACCGCGCCTTCGAGGTGATCCACACGCCCGGCCATTCACCCGGCGGCATCGCGCTCTACGAAAACAGGACGGGCATCCTGTTATCCGGCGACATCATCTATGACGGCCCGCTGATCGACGATGTCTACCACTCGGACATATCAGACTACATGGCGACACTCATGCGCCTGCGCGACCTCGATGTCTCGGTCGTGCATGGCGGCCATTTCCCGAGTTTCGGCAAGGTGCGTTACCGCCAGCTTGTCGACGAGTATCTCGAACAGAAGCGGCAGGCCGGCTGCCATCTGCGGCAGCCCTGGAACGCGGGCTAGCGCATCAGTTCGAAATGCCTTGGAAACGCCTGATGCAGCAGGAGCAGCATGGTCTTGCGCAGCACGTTGGTGTCACGGCTGCGAGGGTTCAGGTGATCCCAATACCAGGCGCCATGAACCAGATAATTCAAGCTCTCTGACAGTGTGTCTATGTCGACGTCGGTATAGCCGCCGCTGCGCGAAATCTCGATCAGCAGCTCGCGCGCCTCGGCGGTGTAGGCAAGGTCGCTCGGCAGGCCGATCTCGTTGTAGATCTGCATGCTCTTGCGGTCGCTGGAGAACACGACAAAAACCGAAACCCATTTCGGATGCTGCCGGGCGAAGTTTTGCGCGCAGTTGACCGCGCCGAGCAGGCGCTCAACCGGCGACAGGCCGGGCGCTCGCACCAGAGTCACCCACAGCTCATCGTATTGATCGCTGAGATACTGCAGGACGGCCCGGAACAAATTCTCCTTGCTGCCAAAATGGAAAACAACCAGCGCGTTGGAGGAACCGACATGCTGGGCAATGCGCTGCATGGTGACGCTCCCCAAGCCCTCTTCGGCGATCAGCTCAATGGTGGCGTCGATGATGCGCTGCACGCTCGCTTCGCCACGCTCGCGGCGGCGGTCCTTGGGAGCCGTATCTATGTTCGAGCCCCGACCCGCAGCGACGGCAACCTTGCCTGTCTCGGGTGCCGCTATAGCCTTGCGTTGCGCCATCTTCGTCAGTTCCTTTCGAACCATGCGGCGGCGATCGCCAGCCCACCTGAGGTTCGGGCATTCAAGTGTCCAGCGTCGGCTCACCATAACCGAAGCCGGAGATCAAGCACCATCGCGGCAAGGGCCGCATCGCCCGGTCAGAGCGACGGGCGTGTTTCGGTGTTCGTGTACCATTGGCCCTGCGCCGTTTCATAGGCCAGTGCGGCCCGGAAGACATCGGCGTCGCAATAGCTGCGGCCAACAATCTGGATGCCTGTCGGCACGCCGCTTGCCGCCCGGCCCGAAGGGATCGACAGAACCGGACAGCGGCTCATCATATTGAACGGCGTCGTCATCACCCAGCCAAGCGACGGGTTCACCTCTCTGCCGTTGATCTCGACCGTACCGTTGGTCTGATCGAACTCCGCCGGCACAGAGGGAAGCGCGTTGGTCGGGCAGATCAGCACATCGTACTTTTCGAGCAGCGGGCCCAGCGTCTGGTACATCCTGGCCGCCACGTCGAGGGTCGCGACAAAGTCCGTGGCCTTGGACTTTTGCCCGTCCTCGGCGAACTGCCGTGCATAGGTCGTCATGTCCTTGCCGTGCTCCTTGAGCAGTTGCGCAAGCGAGGCACCGAAGAGATGCTCCAGATAGGCCATGCCGGCCTTGAGCACGTCGTCGCCCCAGCCAAGGTCGACCTCCTCGACCGTAGCGCCAAGCGAGCGGAACACCTCGCAGGCGGCAAGCGTGTTCTTGCGCACGTCCGGGTCGATCTCAAAGGAGCCAAGGTCCATCGAGAATGCGATTTTCCAGCCCTTGATCGGCTTGTAGTCGAGCGGCAGGCGCAGTTTTGGGCGCAGCGTGGCGATGTCGAGCGGGCTCGGTCCAGCCATGACATTCTGCAGCACGATCGCATCCCTGACGTTTCGCGCCAGCGGTCCGGTGTGGCAGTAGAAGTCGAGGTTGAATGGCGGCTCGTCCGGATTGCGGCCGTAAGGCGGCTTGAAGCCGACGAGACCGCAGGCCGATGCGGGAATGCGGATCGATCCGGCAATGTCCGAACCGGTGGCGATCGACGATGTGCCGGAAGCCAGCGTCGCCGCCGCACCGCCGGACGAACCGCCCGGCGTAAAATCCGGATTCCACGGATTGCGCGTCACACCCCAGCGCCTCGACCAGGTATAGCCGGCGCAGCTGAATTCAGGAGTCGCCGTGCGGGCATGCACGATGCCGCCGGCCTTGATGATGCGTTCGTTCATCGTCGAGGTATGACCGCCGATGGCATCCTTGGACAGCAGCGAGCCATGCGATGTCGGCTTGCCCTTGATATAGCTCTCATCCTTGATGCCGATGGGCAGCCCCTCGAGCGCCCCGGTGCGGGCGCCCTTGGCGTATTTGGCCTCGGCCTTCCCAGCCAGATCCATCGCCTCGTCGAAATGCGTGAAGGTGAAGCAGTTGATCGTCGGCCTGGTGGCTTCGGCGCGTCGGATGGTGGCCTGCATCAGGTCGACAGGCGAAAGTTTCTTGGCCTTGAACAGCCGCAGCGCCTCGCTGGCCGGCATGTAGCAAAGGTCGAGATCGGTCATGGGAAGTCTCCTGCGATCGCCGGATCGCGTTTGGCAACGGGAGGTGGCCGCGCCGCGTGGCGCGGCGCGGAGAACCGGGTCAGGTTATTTCTGGAGGTCGGTCCAGATTTTCGTGTAGAGCGCCTGGACGTCCGGCGGGCAGGCCTGCATGAACTGGCCCTTGGCGGCGAATTGCGCGGGAACATCGACTTCCGGCGCACCTTTCATGTCCGCGGGCATGAAGGCTTCCGAGCCCTTGATGCCGTTGGCATAGCGGGCAAAAGCCGAGATCATCGCGGCATTTTGCGGATCCATGACGAAGTTCTGGAAGAGCTTGGCATTTTCGACGTTTTTGGCGTCCTTCAGCACCGCGACATTGTCCATCCAGATCGGGTAGCCTTCTTTGGGATAGCCGTAGACGATCTTGTCGTTCTGCATCCGCTGGCGCAGCGAAATGCCGTTCCAGTTGACGCCGGCCGCGATGTCGCCCTTGCCCAGGCCGTCGACGGCGCCATAGTCGAAGGACAGCCATTTCGCCTTGGCCTCGACCAGCTTGTCGCGCACCTTCTTCAGCAGCACCTTGTCGTCTGTGCAGTACTGGCCGCCTTCATAGGCGATGGCGAGGAACATGATGTCACCCATTTCGGGGACGACATTGATCTTGCCGACGAGTTCGGGCGGCGGGTCGAGGAAGATCGCGGACGTGTTGATGTCGCCGGAGTAGACCGACTTGTTGACCGACACGCCTGTCGTGCCCCACTGCCACGGAACGGTGTACTTGCGGCCCGGGTCGAATGGCACGTCGACCCATTTCGGGTCCATATTCTTGAAATTCTCCATCTTGTTGGGATCGGTCTCCAGCAGCAGGTCTTCGCTGATCCAGATCGGAACGACGCTGGCCGAAGGCACGACGATGTCGAAACCGGCGCCGCCCTGGCGGATCTTGGCAAGTGCGGTGTCGTTGGAATCGAAATCGGTGACGGTGACCTTGACCTTGTAGGTCTCCTCGAATTTCTTGATCAGATCGGGGCTGGTGTAGTTGCCCCAATTGTAGATGTTGAGTTCGCCGTCGGCGCGGGCCACGCCCGTAGCGGCCAGCATCGACAGCCCGATGGCCGTCGCGGTCAGTTTCCAGTTCATGCTGCTTTCTCCCATTGTTGGGACCGGCGGCAAAGCTGCCTCAGGTCCGTTTCCTGCTGACGAAAAAGAAGGCGGTGACGATGCCGATCGACAGCACCAGGAACGCCGTCGAAATTGCGTTGATCTCGGGGGTAACGCCGCGGCGGATCTGGCCGAGCATGTAGGTGGGCAGTGTGTCCTGGCCGCCGGACTTGACGAATTCGGTGATGACGACGTCATCCAGCGAGACGACAAAGGCGAGCATCAGCCCGGCCAGAATGCCCGGCCAAAGCAGCGGCAAGGTCACGTGCAGAAAAGTCTTCCATTTCGTCGCGTAGAGGTCGGCCGCCGCGGTCTCGAGCGACAGGTCCATGCTTTCGAGCCGCGCCCGGATCGGCAGGTAGGCGAACGGAATGCAGAAAGCGGTATGCGCGGCGATGAGGTAGCCGAGGCCGGAATAGCCGGTCCAGATCTTGATGCGCGAGAACACGATCAGCAACGCCACCGCGGTGACGATCTCCGGCACCATCAGCGGCTGGTTGATGAAGGCGTATTTGAAGGTCAATCCGCGATAGGGTTTGGTCCGGGTCGTCGCCAGCGCCGCCATGGTCGCCGAGACCGTCGCCAGCAACGCAGCGACGGCCGCGATCTGGAACGAGCGGACCGACGATTCGATCACCAGCCCGTTGTTCCAGGCCACATGGAACCAGCGCAGCGAGAAGCCCTTCCAGATCGCCAGGGAATCGTTGTCGTTGAAGGCGTAGACGACCAGCGTGGCGATCGGCAGATAGAGCAGGAAGAAACACAGTATCGCCAGGCTGACGAAGCCGTTCTGCCGTCGGACGTCGAAGCGCTTAGGCATGGGCGCCATCCGACCTTGTCGTGTTGCTGACATAAAACAGCAGCGCCACCATGACGATCGCCATCAAGGTGATCGACAGCGCCGCGCCAAGCGGCCAGTTTCGGCCCTGGCCGAATTGCAGCTCGATCAGATTGCCGATCATCAGATTGGTGCCGCCGCCCAGCACGCGCGGCGTCACATAGGCGCCAAGCGAGGGAATGAAGACCAGGATCGAGCCGGCGACGATGCCCGGCGTGACCAGCGGGACGATGATGCGCCTCAACACCTCGAGCCGCGTCGCGTAGAGATCATAGCCGGCCTCGACAAGGCGGAAATCGATCTTCTCCATGCTGGCGTAGAGCGGCAGCACCATCAGCGGCAGGAAGACGTAGACCATGCCGGCCAGCACGGCGAAATTGGTGTACATGAGCTGGATCGGATGGTCGGTGATGCCAAGCGCTTGCAGCGCCAAATTGATGATGCCGTCATTGCGCAGCACCTCCTGCATGGCGAAGGTGCGGATCAGCAGGTTCGTCCAGAACGGTATGGTGATCAGGAACAGCCAGATGTCGCGCCGGTGATCCGGCCGCGTGGCGATGAAATAGGCGGTGGGAAAACCGAGGATCAGCGTCAGCACGGTGGTTGCCAGCGACAGCGACACCGAGCGCCAGAAGATCGACAGATAGGCGGTGGCGAAGGACAGCGTGTCGTCGAAGACATCGCGCTCGAACAGCACGCTCACCCAGGCGTCGGTCGAAAACCGCCACTTCACATCGCCGTAATTGCCCGGCGTCAGGAAGGAATAGACAACCACGATCAGCAGCGGCCCAAGGGCCGCGAGGAAGACGATAAGCAGCGCCGGGGCGGAAAGCAGCCAGCGCGACCTGATATCGTCACGTTCGGCCTTTTCGGCGACCTCTCTCGCGCTTCCCATCGCCCTAGTCCTTCAGCAACTGGGCGGCGTCATTGCCGATGGAAATACCGACCCTGGTGCCGTTTTCGAAACCACAGCCGGCGCTGCGCGAATTCTGCTGGCGCACCATGAAGACATCGCCTTCGTCCAGCCGGACATGGATATGCGTGTCGGTGCCGAAATAGACGATGTTCTCGATCGTGCCGCCGAGATCGCCACGGCCTTTGACGAGCTTCGCATGCTCTGGTCGGACCATCAGCGTTGCATTGCCGCCGGCGCGGAAGTCCACGGCGGCGGTCGCGCGGATCTTCGCCCCCGAGCGCAAGGCGACTTGCGCCTGGCCATTGCCTGCACTTTCGACCGTGCCGGTCAGGAAGTTCGTCTCGCCAATGAAGTCGGCGACGAACCGCTCCGCCGGATGGTCATAAATTTCCCAGGGCGAACCGACCTGCAGGATATTGCCCGACGACATGACGGCGATGCGGTCCGACATGGTCAGCGCCTCTTCCTGATCGTGGGTGACGAAGATGAAGGTGATGCCGGTTTCGTGCTGCAGCCGCTTCAGCTCGATCTGCATTTCCTTGCGCAGCTTGTAGTCCAGCGCCGACAGCGGCTCGTCGAGCAGCAGCACTTTCGGCTGCGGTGCGAGCGCCCGGGCGAGCGCCACGCGCTGCTGCTGGCCGCCGGAGATCTGGCTGGTGCGCCGGTTCTTCAATTCCTGCATGTGGACGAGTTTCAGCATCGCGTCGACACGCGCAGCGATTTCGGCCTTCGGCCTACCCATCATCTTCAGGCCAAAGCCGATGTTGTCGGCAACCGTCATGTGCGGAAACAGCGCGTAGGACTGGAATACGGTGTTGACCGGCCGCTTGAACGGCGGCAGCGGCGCGATGTCCTGGCCATAGAGCAGGATCTCGCCGTCGGTCGGAAAGTCGAAGCCGGCGATCAGCCGCAGCAGCGTCGTCTTTCCGCAGCCGGATGGCCCCAGCAGCGTGAAGAATTCATTTTCGCGGATCGCGACGGAGACATTGTCGAGCGCCCTGACCGAATCCTGGCCGGTTCCCCGGAAGACCCTGGTGACGCCCTTCGCCTCAACGGCGGGCCGCATGGCTGTCAAGATATTCCCCTCTCCCTGGTGGCCATTCACCGGCTGACGCCGGCTGGCCATCCTCGACACCACGAATAACTATGACTAAACATACAGTCAATATCTTTTTGCCGACACAGTCGTGGCATCGATCCGCGATGATGCGGCCGATGCGCCGGTGAACCATCGTGATATGGTCACGGCGAGACCGTTGATGAATCGGGGCGAGTTGTGGCGTGAACCTGCAAATGGTGGCGCAGTGAACAGGCGTCCGTCGCGTCAGATCCTCGACTGCGCAGAACCCGTGCCGCTGGTCATCAGGCCGACGATCCGTATGCCTTCGTGACTACAGCGCCCTTTGTGGGCATGGGGCCCCGGCGGCATCACCGCAGCGCGACGCTGTTGGCTGAGGTCGGAAGCTCGTCTCTTCGGACTGGCGCACCAGTTGGGCAAAGAGAAGCGCGAAGCTTCCCAGCATCAGAAAGACGATGATCAGGCGTGTTACCGGCAATATGTCGGCCTCGACTGGCTAGCCCCCACGCCACCCATCCACTGCCGGCTAACATGACCGGTCCGGCTTTACGAGAGTTTAAAGCCGATCTTAACCATCACATTCGGGTAGCCTTTGACATGATGCGCGAACGGCAGGGCCGCATCCCGCCTTTTTATGCCGCCTTGCAGCCCGGGATGGGCCCTACCATTCGGGATGGTGCCGCCATCCGAGATGGCTCTCTTTGCAGACATGCCCTGCCCATGCTACCCCGGCGCTGGCGCGGCCCAGCCGCTGCCAACCGGTCGTCATTGGGGAGCCATGAGCAAAGCCGCCAGCCGCATCGCCTTCGTCTCGTCCGACACTGCTGACGCCAAGACGGCGCTGGAAAGCCTGTCGGCGCGCTATGGACAATCCTCCGTCGAGGAAGCCGAAACCGTCGTCGCCCTTGGCGGTGACGGTTTTCTGCTGCAGACCCTGCGCGACACGATGGGGACCGGCAAGAAAGTCTACGGCATGAACCGTGGCACCATCGGGTTCCTGATGAACGAGTACCGCTCCGGTGGCCTTACCGAGCGTCTCGCGGCCGCCGTTGCCGAAACGATACGCCCGCTGGAGATGCTGGCCGTGACCTCGGAAGGCGAAACGATTTCGGCGCTGGCGATCAACGAAGTGGCGCTGTGGCGGCAATCCTATCAGACGGCCAAGATACGGATCACCGTCGACGATCAGGTCCGGCTCGAGGAACTGAGCTGCGACGGCGTCATGATCGCCACGCCGGCCGGCTCCACCGCCTACAATCTTTCCGCGCATGGACCGATCCTGCCGCTCGACGCGCCACTGCTGGCATTGACCCCGGTCAGCCCGTTTCGCCCGCGCCGCTGGCGCGGCGCGCTGCTCTCCAACAAGGCGACCGTGCGCTTCGACATCCTCGAGCCGGAAAAGCGGCCGGTGAACGCCGCCGCCGACCACACGGAAGTCAAGGCGGTGACCTCGGTCACGGTCAGGGAATCGCCCACTGCGACGGCGACGTTGCTGTTCGATCCCAACCATTCCTGGAACGAACGCATTCTCGCAGAACAGTTCCGCTATTGAGCCGGCGCCGCGACCAGCACCTCGATTAAGCATCCCGATTAAGGTTACAACTTCACAATCGCGCCAATCACGGCCGTTTCTGTTGACAAATCGAGGGCTTGCTCCTAATTGCAATACCAATCTTGCAGGCGCGTGGCGCTTGCCGCGACAGATGTCGTTAGACGCCGTTGCGCTTCCCCGAACCAGCCAAAGACAACAACAATTGTCCTCAGACACCACGACCGCTCCAGAAGCGTTGACCTTTTCAGACCTCGGCCTGTCGCCGAAGGTTCTTTCCGCAGTCACCGATGCCGGCTACACGCAGCCGACGCCGATCCAGGCCGGCGCCATTCCGCACGCGCTTCTCGGCAAGGACGTGCTGGGCATTGCCCAGACCGGCACCGGCAAAACGGCATCCTTCGTGCTGCCGATGCTCACAAGACTGGAAAAGGGCCGTGCCCGCGCCCGCATGCCGCGCACGCTCATTCTAGAGCCGACACGTGAGCTTGCCGCGCAGGTCGAGGAAAACTTCGTCAAATACGGCAAGAACCACAAGCTCAACATCGCGCTGTTGATCGGCGGCGTGTCGTTCGACGAACAGGACAAGAAGCTGGAACGCGGCGCCGACGTGCTGATCGCGACGCCCGGCCGCCTGCTCGATCACCGCGAGCGCGGCAAGCTGTTGCTCAACGGCGTCGAGATCCTCGTCATCGACGAAGCGGACCGCATGCTCGACATGGGGTTCATCCCCGACATCGAGCGCATCTGCGAGATGATCCCGTTCACCAGGCAGACGCTGTTCTTCTCGGCGACGATGCCGCCGGAGATCACCAAGCTCACCGAAAAGTTCCTGCACGCGCCGGTGCGCGTCGAGGTCTCGAAGGCCGCATCGGCCGCGACCAACATCATCCAGCGCTTGGTCAAGTCCGGCTCCAAGCCATGGGACAAGCGCGAGACCTTGCGCAATTTGATCAAGGCCGAGGATGCGGAACTGAAGAACGCCATCATCTTCTGCAACCGCAAGGTCGAGGTGTCGGAGCTGTTCCGCTCGCTGCTGAAGTATGATTTCGACGCCGGTGCGCTGCATGGCGACATGGACCAGCGCGCGCGCATGCAGATGCTGGCCAATTTCCGCGACGGCAAGCTGCGCTACCTGGTTGCCTCCGACGTCGCCGCGCGCGGTCTCGACATCCCCGATGTCAGCCACGTCTTCAATTACGACGTGCCGATCCATGCCGAGGACTACGTTCACCGCATCGGCCGCACCGGACGCGCCGGGCGCTCTGGAAAATCCTTCACCATCGCGACCAAGTCGGACACCAAGTACATCGACGCCATCGAGCGGCTGATCGGCAACAAGATCGAATGGCATGACGGCGACCTGTCGACAGTGGTCGCCAGCGAAGGCGAGGACGATGCTCCGCGCCGCGGCAAGGGCGCGCCGCGCCGTGCCGGCCGCAAGGACGACGACCGCAAGGACCATGATCGCAGGGAAAAGGGCGGCGAGCGCAAACCACGCGAACGCCACGCTAGGCACGGCGAGGAAGCGGCACCGGAAACGGTGCGCGAGGATCAGCCGGGGGCCGAGGCCGCAGTCGCCGACATCGACGAACGCCGCTCGCGCAAGGAAGCGATCCGCTCGGAAAACACCGAGCGCAAATCATCCGATCGCAACGAACCGCGCGCACCGGAACGCGGCGACACGAGGCCGCAGCGCGACAGCAACCGCCCTGCCCGCCAACGCCACCAGGAAGACAACGACTCCACCGTCGGGTTCGGCGACGACATGCCGGCCTTCATGAAGATCGTCGCCAAGGTCTGATACGGCAGCGCTGCGCGTCCTTTTGGACGCGCAAAGCACGCAGCCACCTGCGAAAACGACCAGCCGGCTGGCTAAAGGTTTTTGAGTTGCAGGCGGGACGCCAACATATCCAGAAACGTGCGAAGCTTGGCGGAAGACGATCTGCCTTCTGGCCACAAGGTGTGTATCGGCACCGGCGCCGGCTCGAATTCCGTTAAAACCAACTCGAGGCGACCCTCATCCACCAGATGCCTTATCTGCCAAAGGGGTGAGTAGCCCAGGCCCAATCCGTGGATTGCGGCGGCATAGATGGGCGTCATCAAATTGGACCGAAAAGCGCCGGCGACTTTGACCGCTCGAGGCTTGCCTTCAATCTGAAACATCCATTCACCCGGACGCTCGTCAACGGTTCGAACGATGCAGCTATGCGCATTCAGTTCAAAGGGATGAGCCGGGCGGCCGCGGTGTGCAAAGTAGGAAGGTGCGCCGAATACGACGCGCCGCAATGCGCCCAGGCGTTTCGCTTGCAAGCTGGAATCCGGCAGATTGCCGATTCGTATCGCCAGATCGAGGCCCTCGGCACCGAGATCGACAAATCCATCGGAAAGCTGGAGGTCAACCTCGACCCGAGGATAGGTCCGCATGTAATCGGCGATGACAGGCACGAGGAAATCCGGACCGAACAGAACTGGTGCGCCCACACGCAGGATGCCTGACGGCTCCGATCGCTGGTTGGCCGCTTGCAGTCGGGCTTCATTTATTTCCTCGATGGCTGGTTTGATGCGGTGGAAAAGGGCCGCTCCGGCTTCGCTCGGTGTCGAGCGGCGTGTTGTTCTGTGGACGAGTTCGACCCCGACGGAGTCTTCCAGTGTCGCCAAGGACCGGCTGATTGACTGCAGTGAGCGGTTCAGTCGGCGTGCGGCAGCCGTCAGACTTCCGAGTTCGATGACTGCGATGAAAGCTTCAAAATCATCTATCCGGCTCATGAACTCTCCCGAAAATCGGTAGAAACTATCGCAATACCGGACAATTGTAACGCGGTTCGCGACATTTTATTTTCCTGCAAGAAAGTCCCGAAAGGACGGCTTGATGGAAGGAAATGTCATGCGAGCACCCAATCCAACCGTCCTGGTTGTTGGCGCCACAGGCCGATTTGCCGGACTTGTCGTGCCTGAGCTTGTCCGCCGCAATGTCAGTGTTCGAGCGCTTGTTCGCGACCATCCCGCGAACATCGAAAAGGCCGGGAAGCTCGGAGTATCCGAGGTTGTAACTGGAGATTTGCGCAGCCATCGGAGTCTGGAAAGCGCTGTCGAAGGCGTCGACGGCGTCTTTCACATCGGGCCGGCTTTTGCCCCCGATGAAGCCGCGATGGGTGTTGCCATGGTTGAAGCGGCGAGCCGGGCGGGTGTTCGAAAATTCGTTTTCTCGTCGGTGATCCAGCCCACCAATACGAGGCTGGAAAACCACGCGAGCAAGGTGCCGGTCGAAGCTGCTCTCTATTCGACTGATATGGAATACACCATTCTGCACCCTGCCAATTTCATGCAGAACATCGGAGCGGCTTGGCCGTCCATTGTCGAGCGTGGCATCTTCTCGGAACCGTTTCCAAAGACAGCAAAGGTGGCGCGTGTCGACTACCGCGATGTCGCCGAAGTGGCTGCGATCGCCTTGACAGAAACGCGACTGTCCTATGCGACGCTGGAACTTTGCGCCGGCATGCACAGCCGCGACGAGATCGTTTCAATGATGGGTGAGGAACTTGGCCGCCCGATCTCCGCTGGCGAGCCGACATTTGCGGAATGGGCAGCAAAAGCCCGTCTTCCCTACAGCGACCACCAGATGCAATTGCTGGCCAAGGTATTTGACCACTACGCTCAATATGGTGTCGGCGGAAATAGCCTGACGTTGCGTGCCGCCCTTGGGCGCGAGCCACGCTCTTTACAAAGCTTCATTCGCGAACTGGCCATGCGAACGGCACAGGCCGCTTGATCGCACTCACAACGGGTCCACTCACATTTTCTAGACCAGGAGATTTTCATGGCACGCGACAGGGTTTTGAAATTGAGAAAACTACCGCCTTCCTACAGCACGGTGGTGATGCCGTTCGTTCTTTCGATCCTCATGTCCTGCATTGTCTCGGCGGTTTCGACGGCAATCGGCACGGGCTGGGCGAGCGGTTTCGTGGCGACCTGGTCGTATGCATGGGGAGCATCATGGCTTGTCGCGTTTCCGAGCCTGCTGATTGTCCTTCCGATCGTGCGGCGGATCGTTGCAGTGATCGTCGATCAGCCAGCCCGGTCCTAGGGCCACGTTCTATCCGCGTGTGTTTTTAATCTCAGGGTGGGCTCGATTCCGCTCGCACCGCTGCAAGTTAATTTGCGGATCACGGTACCCACCAGACAGGAGCAATCATTCGGGAAGCGGCGGCGGTGTGTCACTCAAGGTCCGCAGGTAAGCGATGACGTCTGCTCGCTGCTTCTCGTCCTGCAGGCCCGGGAAAATCATATCTGTTCCAGGCAAAGTGAGTGCGGGGTTTGAGATAAAAAAATTCAGTTCCTCGAAGGTCCAATCGCCACCAGCGTCCTTTAAACTTGACGAATACTCGACATCGCCTTGCGAAGCCTTACGCCGCCCTACGATGCCCCACAGATTGGCCTTTTTGGAAATCTTGACCCCCGGCGCTGCAAGATGACAAACCCCGCACGTTCTGCCGAAAATTTCTTTGCCCGATTCAGCGTTTGCCGATGCAAGTCGTGCCGAAATCGGCGCAAGGGCCGGTCGTCCGGCGCCATGACTGCGCAAGTAGGCCACGACGTCCTCGTGACCACTGAGCTTGGCCAAATGTATGGGCGGATTTCCATTCGATGTCAGTGCGTTGACTTCTGCCCCGGCGTCCACAAGATGAATGACGCACTGAAGGCAGCCATTTTCGGCAGCCACGTGCAGCGGCGTCTGCGCTTTCGCCACCTGATTTGGATCGGCCCCATTGTCGAGCAACAGCTTCACGATCTCGGCGTGCCCAGCCTTGTTGGCGGCGTAGAGTGGCGTTCTTTGCCAGCTGACGGGCAGCTTGACGTCCGCGCCACGATTGATCAGAAGTTTGGCTAACTCGACATTTCCGCCTTCGCAGGCGATGTAGAGCGCGGTAACGCCGTCAAGTTCGTCAACAGCGGCGCCTTTGTCCAAGGCGAAAGCCACTGCCGCGACGTCGCCATTCCTGACAAGATCACCTAAGCTGCTCGCCTGGGCGGGCAGTGTAAAAAGGCAAAGGACGCACGAAGCCATTGTCACCCACATGCGTCCTCGTTTGATCATTGTATCCTCCCTGAAGAGAGTTCCATGACGGGCTTGTCCTAGACAAGCTGGCGACAACGCCCGAGCCGGCGGAAGAGATTTTAAGATGCCTGGTCAATGACCGCTCGGGCCTGGCGACAGGAGCCGAAACGGGCGCTTTCGCCTTGGAAGCGCCATTTATGAGTTCACGCCAGCCTGGCTCGCCCGTTACATCGGCCCGGGCATCATCTTGGTCGGCTTTTCCAGCATCGGAAACTCGGCCTTGCTGCATTTCACGTTCGGGTTCGTCGGACTGAACATGCCGTTCGGGTTGTCGCCGAGCCAGGCATGAAGGTCGTAGTGCACGAACTCCCTCGGGATGAGCGGATAGTGCCCCTCCATCGGTCCCATGAATGTTTGGCCAAAGAGCTTCGGGGGTTCCTTGGTGTCTGGCGTCAGAGGCATCAGCCATTCCACGCCCACCAGACGCAAGCCCTTCTTGGTCGGTTCGTAGATCAGGACATTGGGGTGCATCGGGTCGAGTTTTTGGCCGATACTCGGGACATTGACGAAATGGATACCCATGGCGCCCTTCGGGTAATCCATCGCACCCGCTATCTTTTCTCCACTGTAGTAGACGCAGCCGACTGTCGACAGATAGAGGTCGCGGACGGCTGCGGTGTAGTCCTCATATTTGGCGAGTGACTTTTTCAAGGCATCGATGTCGGCCTTGTTGGCGTCCTCGGCCCGAGCCGTAGCGACGCCCAACCATGCGCTTGCGAGACCTGTTAAAATGAGGACGCCGCAGCGCCCGAGGCTGGCTGTTCTTGGCATGCATTCCTCCCAGATTTTCTGATCTGGCCGTGCAAGACCGAGGCGGAAAAAATGCTGATTGCGCGGCCAGTTGTACCGCCTCATCCCCTCCGGAACAGCAACGATGCTATTCCCTTCCATGGCTGCGGGAAAGCAATTATTTTAGCGATAGCTAATTCTACGGTGCGCCAATCTGAAGAGCATCGACATCAGTTCAAACAAAAACGGCCCCATGTGGGGCCGTTTCGCATTCGCTTGCCGAACAGATCAGGTGAGCGGCGAGAGCTGGATCTCGACGCGGCGGTTCTGAGCGCGGCCTTCGGCCGTGGCGTTGGATGCGACCGGGCGCGTCTTGCCGAAACCGGTGACGGCGAAGCGGCGCTGATCGACGCCCTGACCGGACAGATAGTTGGCGACCGCCAGAGCGCGGCGCTGCGACAGATCGAAATTATGCTGCTCGCCGCCGGTCGAATCGGTATGACCGAAAACGTCGACCGTGGTCTGCTTGAACTTCTTCAGCACCAGCGCGACCGAGTTCAGCACCTGGTAGAAGCCAGGCTTCACCGCGTCCTGATCGACGTTGAAGGTGATGTCGGATGGCATGTTGAGGATGATCTGGTCACCGCTGCGGGTGACGCTGACACCGGTACCCTCAAGCTGTCGGCGCAGTTCGGCCTCGTTCTGGTCCATTGTGGCGCCGATGGCGCCACCGGCGAGCGCGCCGATGCCGGCACCAATCAGCGCGTTGCGGCGGTCATTGCCGCCGGCAAGCAGGCCAAGACTGGCACCTGCCAGAGCACCGAGGCCTGCTCCGGCCGCCGTATTGGAAATCTTCTGGTCGCCTGTATACGGATCAGTGGTGGTGCAGGCGCTCACGAGCACAGCCGTCGCCACGACGACGAGCACAGTCTTTTTCATAGATGGTCCCTCTCCAAGTCACGCCTTGCGGTGGCGCCAAATCAGCCCTTCCGGCGACTTGTACCATGAATTGCGGCGAAAAGCGGAACGGCAAAAGCACCGCCCATGGCTTTTCCCGGGGACCATGCCCCGGCGAACGCGCCGCATCGCCGCGCTGGGATGACCAGAACCAGGCTACCAGAGATTCTTGCCGTCGATGACCACCACTTCGACCTTGTCTAGATCGAAATCATCGAACAGCCGCGAGTTGACGCTGATCTTGGGATTATCGAAATCCGGCTCGCCGGTCGACCAATCCGGTGTTTCCGTGAAGGTGCCGCAGCCGCAGGTGGCGCAAAACCCATGCTTTACGGTTTTCGATCCCCATTGGTAGAAAGAAACGTTCTCTATCGGACTGGTGAGCTTGAATTGCGATGGAATGTAGTAGGCCCAGAGCGAGCCGCGTTTCGAGCAGAACGAACAGGTGCATTGCGTCACCGTCTGCGGTGCCTGCGAAACCTCGAACGTCGTCGCCTTGCAATGACAGCTTGCCTTGATGGTCATCAGCGAATTCCTCTCCATTGCCCGTCGCCTGTGAGGCAAGGCAACATAAAGAAGTGCTCCTGACAACCATCCGTCAGCAGGCTTGCCCGCCGAGAAAAAGTGTCGACCGCCGACGCCCTCGTCAGTAAGAGCGCGGCGGCACGAACAGGCAGATTGTCTTGCCGGCGTCGAGACCGGCCTGATGCGCGCACCAGTGGAACTCACCATCCGGGCTGTCCTTGACGCGCTTGTCGCTCATGGGAACAACCTCACCCGTGCCGGCGATGACATAGCCCTCGGGTTTTTCCAACACTTCGCCGGTATGAGCCGTACGACAATCATAGTTGGCGCAGCATGCGAATGGGTAACTCCAGCCTAGTGGCTTTGCCGCTGTCGGTGTGGCGTCATGCGCAAAGGCAGGTGCCGTCAGCATTGCGATTGCGCCAATTGCGAACAGGGAAAACAAGAGTCGGCCGACCGGTTCAGCGGCATGGGCCGATCTGGATGTGGCAGCAGACATGGAAGCGTTCCTTTCAAACGAGCATCAAGCACTTTGCTTGCCCGTTCCCGGAACGTGTCTTCCCAGCGGCCAGATCGTCAGCTTGCAGATATGCCGCGCCCGGCCATAAATGCTTTTTGTCTCCCCTCGATGCCGTGATGGTGAGCGCAAATGTGAGTCGGCGCAAGAAATTGCTGCGTTCACGAGTGCCGCGGCGCATGCCAACCAACCATCCGCTACCGACCGCTGAAATCAACTTCCCGGCAAACAGGTGTCGAATAAACGGGATTGGTGCGGTGTGGTTCCAGCCTATGGCTGGTTGGCGATCACATGCTCTTGATATTGAGGCAGGCCGTCGGCGATGTTGAACCAGCTGGCCTTCGAGCCGACGAAGATGTGCGCGGTCGGGCGGATGGCCGGATCGTCGACAAGTGTTCCCATGGCGACATGGACGAAAGCGCCCTCGCGGACGAGCGAATAGAGCAATGAGCCGCACCGGCCGCAATGCGCGTCATGGCCGCTTTCGTCGCCGAAGATCAGGAGCTTGTCATGCCCTGCGGTGAGAGCAAACTTCTCGCGCTCGATACCGGCGAAAGGCTTGAAGGCCGAACCGGTGGTGCGGCGGCAGTTCGAGCAATGGCAATTCGCGGCATAGATGAATTCGTCCGCGACTTCGTAGTGAACCGCGCCGCAAAAGCACTTTCCGGTGAGCCTGCTAGTCACTCTCTCCTCCGTCGTGTGGTGCGCAGGGTATGTTCAGATTCAGGTCAGGCCGAGTCGAAAATGGTGGGTTCCGAGAACCGGAGCGGACATTCGGGTCCGTGAGCACCGGAAACGCAGGTATCAGCCATTTGCAGGCCGGCCTCACCTGAATATGGACATATCCTAGTCCAGGTCCGCCACGGCTTCACCCGCACCACCTTCGATGCGCTGCGACAACGAGGCTTCCATGAAATCGTCGAGGTCGCCATCGAGTACGCTCGACGGGCTGGTGCTCTCGACGCCGGTGCGAAGATCCTTCACCAGCTGGTAGGGCTGCAGCACATAGGAGCGGATCTGGTGACCCCAGCCGATATCGCTCTTCGACGCTTCGGTGGCGTTCGCAACCGCCTCGCGCTTCTTCAGCTCTTCCTCGTAGAGGCGCGAGCGCAGCATCTCCCAAGCCTTGGCCTTGTTCTTGTGCTGTGAACGTTCGGCCTGGCAGGCGACAGCGATGCCGGTCGCAAGGTGGGTGATACGCACCGCCGAATCGGTGGTGTTGACGTGCTGGCCGCCGGAGCCGGACGAGCGATAGGTGTCGATGCGGACATCGGATTCGGAAACGTCGATCTCGATCGTGTCGTCGATGACCGGATAGACCCAGACGCTGGCGAAGGACGTATGGCGGCGCGCATTGCTGTCATAGGGCGAAATACGCACTAGGCGATGAACGCCGGATTCCGTCTTCATCCAGCCATAGGCATTATGGCCCTTGATCATCAAGGTGGCGGACTTGATGCCGGCCTCCTCGCCATCATGCACTTCCAGGATCTCGACCTTGAAGCGGCGCCGCTCGGCCCAGCGCGTGTACATGCGCAGCAGCATCGAGGCCCAATCCTGGCTTTCGGTGCCGCCGGCGCCGGCATGGATTTCGAGATAGGTGTCGTTAGCGTCGGCTTCGCCCGACAGCAGCGTCTCGACCTGACGGGCCTTCGCTTCGCCCTGCATCGAGCGGATCGCGGCTTCGGCTTCGGCAATGACGCCCTCGTCGCGTTCTTCCTCGCCGAGTTCGATCAGGCCGATATTGTCTTCCAGCGCCTGTGTCAGGCCTTTCACCGAGGCGATGCCTTCTTCGAGGCCCTGGCGTTCGCGCATCAGCTTCTGCGCTTCCAGCGGCTCGTTCCAGAGGCTGGCGTCCTCGGCGCGCACATTGAGGTATTCAAGCCGCTTTATGGCCTGATCCCAGTCAAAGATGCCTCCTCAGCAGGGTGATCGCCTGCCTGATCTCGTCGACAATATTCTGCGTTTCCGCGCGCATGGCTGGCTGTTCTGTCCTGTTTGCTGAATTGGTCGGCGATACATAGGGAGGCGGCCGCCGGCTGTAAAGCAAAATGGGCCGGCGCAAGGCCAGCCCATCCGCTCCTGAAAATCGTCAGTAGAGGCCGCCGCCGCCGGACTGGATGGCTTGATTGGCCTGCGGCGACAGCGCGCCACCGGTGGCATTGGAGCCGTCGGCGCCCATGCCGATCACCCAATAGCTGTCGGCGGGACCGGTACCCGGCTTGAAGGCCTCGATGATGGTGCCGGGATCGCCCGACGCGGCACGCATGCCGGTCTTGCGATTGATGGCGACCAGGTTCATGCCGTCCGGAACCTTGAAGTCGACATTGGGCGTGCCGTCCAGCGCCACCCGCATGAAGTCCTTGAAGATAGGTGCCGCGAGACCGCCGCCGGTGGCGCCATGGCCAAGCCCGCGCGGGGTGTCGTAGCCCATGTAGAGACCGACGACGAGATTGGGCGTGTAACCGATGAACCAGGCATCCTTTTCGTCGTTCGTCGTTCCGGTCTTGCCGGCAATATGGCGGCCCAGTTCGCCGATGGTGGCGCCGGTGCCGCGCTGCACGACACCTTCCATCATCGAGGTGATCTGATAGGCGGTCATCGGATCGAGCACCTGCTCGGAATTGTCGACCAGTTCCGGCTCAGGCTGGTTCTGCCATTCGGGCGCATTGCAGCCCTGGCAGCCACGTTCGTCCTGCTTGAACACGGTCTTGCCGTAGCGGTCCTGGATGCGGTCGATCAGCGATGGTTTGATCGACTTGCCGCCATTGGCCATGATCGAATAGGCCGACACCATACGCATCACGGTGGTTTCACCGGAGCCCAGCGCCATCGGCAGATACGGCGCCAGATGGTCGTAGACGCCAAAGCGTTCGGCATATTCGACGACCAGCTTCATGCCCATGTCGTTGGCAAGCCGCACCGTCATCAGGTTGCGCGACTTCTCGATGCCGGAGCGCAGGGTTGCCGGACCAGCGACGGTGCCGTCGTAGTTCTTCGGCGTCCAGGTCGTGTTGCCGCTCTGGATGGTGATCGGCCCATCCATGATCACCGAGGCCGGCGTATAGCCATTGTCGAGAGCCGCCGAATAGACGATCGGCTTGAACGAGGAACCCGGCTGGCGCATGGCTTGCGTCGCGCGGTTGAATTCGGACTGCGCGTAGGAGAAGCCGCCGACCATGGCCAGCACGCGGCCGGTATGCGGATCCATGGCGATCAGGCCGCCCTCAACCTCTGGAACCTGGCGCAGGCTGTAGGCGCCATCGGAGCCATCGTTCTTCTGCACGAAGATGACGTCGCCCGGCTTCAACACCTCCGCCGGCGACTTGGCCTTGACGGTCTTGCCGCCGACCACATGGCGCATGGCAAAACCCATGTCCTCCTTGCTGACGGTGCCTTCGACGCGTTCCTTGACGATTTCGCCCGATGCCTGGCGCGCGGGCTGCAGACCTATCGACAGGCCGGTCGCCGAACTGTCGAGCACGACGGCCAGCGACCATTCGGGAACGTCCTCCAGCCCTTTGACGGCGCCCAGCGGCACGCCCCAGTCGCCCGACACGTCGATGGATTTCACCGGCCCACGATAACCGCGCAGGGTGTCGTATTTCATCAACCCGTTCTGCATCGACTTGCGGGCAATGAGCTGGATCTTCGGGTCGAGTGTGGTGCGGACGGAAAGGCCGCCTTCGTAAAGCGCATTCTCGCCGTAACGGGCGATGATCTGGCGGCGCACCTCTTCGGTGAAGTACTCGCCGGCAAACAGATAGTTGCCGTTGCGGCGCGGGGTCACGCCCAGCGGCTCGGCCTTCGCCTTGTTGCCTTCCTCACGCGTGACGTAGCCATTCTCGACCATCTGGTCGATGACCCAGTTGCGGCGCTCCAGCGCGCGATCGGCATGCTTGAAGGGGTGGTAGTTGTTCGGCCCCTTCGGCAGGGAGGCCAGATAGGCGGCCTCGGCCACGCTCAGCTCGTTGACCGACTTGTCGAAATAGGTCAGCGCCGCGCCGGCGACGCCATAGGCGCCGAAGCCGAAGAAGATTTCGTTAAGATAGAGCTCGAGAATACGGTCCTTGGGATAGGCCTGCTCGATGCGGAAGGCGAGGATCATCTCCTTGATCTTGCGCTCGTAGGTCTGGTCCGAGGACAACAGGAAGTTCTTCGCCACCTGCTGGGTGATCGTCGAAGCGCCTACCTGACGCCTGCCCGAGCCGAGATTCTGCAGGTTGACGATGATGGCGCGGCCGAGGCCGGTCACGTCGATGCCGGGGTGGTTGTAGAAGTTCTTGTCTTCCGCCGACAGGAAGGCCGCCTTGACGCGGTCCGGTATGGCCTGGATCGGCAGATACAGGCGCCGTTCGCGCGCATATTCGGCCATCAACGCGCCATCCGATGAATGGATGCGGGTGGTCACCGGCGGCTCGTATTTAGCCAGCACCTCGTAGTCGGGCAGATCCTTCGACAAATGGCCTATGTAGATCGCAACGCCCGCCGCGACCAGAAGGGCCAGCGTCGTGCCGATGCCGAAAAAATAGCCAATGAGACGAATCATACCCGCTCCAGTCCTTGGTTCGGGAATTTCCTAAACGAAGCCGCCTTTCGCGCAAGCTTTCGAGCCGGTCCCAATCCGTAATCGAAGACCCTTGTCGCCACCATGTGGACAAAATACGGCAATGCAGGATTTCGCGGTCGCGAGCCGAAAATAAAAGCACCGTGTGTTGTCGCCGAGCAACGCTGCCTCTGGTTGCAGGCGCCGCCGGGCATATCAGCCTCCGGTTCCCGGTTCCGCCTTGGCCGAAGCGAAAAGCGCGACGGCATTGGTTATGCTCTGGGCCGCCTTGCCCCGCCAGTCGGCGTTGAGCAGCTGCGCCTCGTCCTTGGCGTTCGAAAGATAACCGAGTTCGACCAGTACGGATGGCACATCTGGTGCTTTCAGCACCTTGAAGCCCGCCGAACGCTGCGGATTGTTGATCAGGCCGACGCTGGTCGACAACTGGCCGACCAGTGTGTGGGCGAAACTCATCGAGAAATTGTGCGTTTCACGGCGGATCAGGTCGATCAGGATGTCGGTGACTTCCTTGCTGTCGTTCTTGATTTCCATGCCGGCAAACTGGTCGGAGAGGTTTTCCCGGTCGGCAAGCGCCTGCGCCTCGGGATCCGAAGCCTTGTCGGAAACCGTGTAGACGGTGGCGCCGCGAATGCCCTTGACGCTGATCGTGTCGGCATGGATGGAAATGAGCAGGTCGGCCTCGTGCTGCCGGGCAATGCGCACGCGGTCGTCCAGACGCAGGAATTCGTCGGTGTTGCGCGTCATGAACACATCGTAATTGCCGACGGCGGCCAGTTTGTCGCGCAGCTCCGTGGCGAAGGCGAGCGTGACGTTCTTCTCGATGGTGCCGTTCAGGCCCTCGGCCCCGCCGTCGATGCCGCCATGGCCTGGGTCGATGACGACGGTGAAGCGATGGCCCGGATTGGAGACCGGTCCGGTGCCGATCCGCCCTCCCTTGTCGGTCGAAACGGTCGATCCGGTGGTCAGCGCCTGATTGGCAAGTGCGGCATCGAACTCGCGTGCGGACGCCGCCGACATGTCGATGGCAATGCGGTAGCCGGTTCCATCCTCGTTCTTGAGCACATCGAGCTTGTCGACGGCGAAGGGGCCCTTGCCGGTGATGATCAGCCGCGAAACGCCCTCGCCGAGCTCGCCCAGGCGTACGCCCTTGACCAGGCCGCGTGCCTTCAAATCCTTGGCGTCAATGGCGAATCTCGTATTGGCAAGATCGAGGACAAGCCGGTTGGGACCGCGCAGCAGGAACCATTTGATATCGGGCTCACGGTCGAAATCCATGACGATGCGCGTCTTGGTGGCATCGCCGGCCATCTTGTAGCCTTTTGCCACAAGTGGAGCGTCGGCGGCATTGGCGACAGAGGAAAAGGCAGACGAGATCGCCAGCAGCAGCAAGAGGCAGAAAGCGGCCAGAACCCGGCCGCCAACACGACATCCCTTGTCTGTGAAGTCTGCCAGTCCCATCTCTCTTCCAGTCGCTCCCGGTTTGGCGCCAGGCGCCTGGTCGTTTCGTCGAAGTGCCGGTTAGGCCGCGAACTCGATTAACGATTGGTATCCAGAGAAGGTTAACCAAGCCTTTTCATGCAAGGGTCGGTAGCTGTACTTACGTTACGGAACTGCTTTTTGCCGGCATCGGAAATCGGGGTTGCCTTCCACCCCGCCAAATCATAAAAGCGATGGTGGATCACTGCAATCCTGGAACCGCCCTCCTCCGCAGCTTCCTGCTACAGGGTCAGATGAAAAAGGCGGCTCCTTTCGCTTCACGCGAAAAGGGTTCAGGTGATCGCGACGAATTTCGCAGGTGTGCGCCCGTGGCGGGGGAATCGCCTGCGTGAGGAAAACGGCCGGGTTTGTTCCCGCGCCGGCTCTGTATGAGCAAACAAGCTGGTCCGGTTCGTCCGGGCTTTGGTTCAAAAGGTTCTGCTGGTGACGATGGCTTCAAGCGCAATCATGGAAAGGTCCGCATCAAACCGCGCCAGTATGGCTGCGGGCGGCACCGCCATGGCGCTCAAGCGGCGGCCGGCGGACATCCAGATATCCGGCACCCACATTGCAGACACGCAGCAGCAGGCTTTGCCTCGCAAGCTGCGGCTGACGGCTGCCGGGAGGAAACGAAATAATGCCCAACAAAATGCTGATAGACGCCTCCCACCCGGAGGAAACACGCGTTGTCGTCGTTCGCGGTAATCGTATTGAAGAATTCGACTTTGAATCCCAGGACAAGAAGCAGCTCAAAGGAAACATCTACCTAGCCCGTGTAACGCGCGTAGAGCCCTCCCTTCAGGCAGCCTTTGTCGAATATGGCGGCAACCGTCACGGTTTTCTCGCCTTCAGTGAAATTCACCCCGACTACTACCAGATTCCGGTCGCCGATCGTCAGGCACTGCTGCGCGCGGAAGCGCAAGAGGCCGAGGACGAGGAGAACGAGGACGGCGACGGCGATGATCGCCAGAGCCGCGATCGTGGACGGCGCGGCCGCCGACGCGGCGGCAAGCCCCGCGACCGCGGTGAGCACAAGCGCGATGCAGCCGATTCCGGCGAGGCAAGCGACGCTGCCGACGAGACAAGCGACAATGGCGCCGATGCTGGTGCCGAAGACATCTCCCACACATCCGAGATCATCGAACATGCGGCCGATACGTCGGAACATGCCGATGCGTCCGGACATGGCGAGGATTCCGCCGATCCGGACGAAGTCGAAACCCGCGAAGGCGGTCCGACGTCGATCGCAGCCTCCGTCGAAGCCGATGTGATTTCCGAATCCGTCCCGCAGGCCGAACAGGGCAGCGAAGCGACGTCAGGCGACAATGATCGCGGCATGCTTGAGGAGGTTCAGTCCTCGCATCCGGATGATCACGAGGTCGAATCGGTCGGCGCCGAGGACGCGCTGGAAGAAGTGCGCAACCGCCGCAAGCCGGTGCGCCGCCAGTACAAGATCCAGGAAGTGATCAAGCGCCGGCAGATACTGCTGGTGCAGGTCGTCAAGGAAGAGCGCGGCAACAAGGGTGCGGCGCTGACCACCTATCTGTCGCTTGCCGGTCGCTATTCGGTGCTGATGCCGAACACGGCCCGCGGCGGCGGCATTTCGCGCAAGATCACCAGCGCGGTCGACCGCAAGCGCCTGAAGGAGGTCGTTGCCGATCTCGAAGTGCCGCAAGGCATGGGCGTCATCCTGCGCACCGCCGGCGAGAGCCGCACCAAGGCGGAGATCAAGCGCGACTACGAATATCTGATGCGGCTTTGGGAAAATGTCCGCAGTCTCACCTTGCAGTCCACGGCCCCTGCCCTGGTCTATGAGGAAGGTAGCCTGATCAAGCGTTCGGTGCGCGACCTCTACAACAAGGATATCGACGAGATTCTTGTCTCCGGCGAGGAAGGCTATCGCGAGGCCAAGGACTTCATGCGCATGCTGATGCCGAGCCACGCCAAGGTGGTTCAGCCGTTCCGCGACACGACGCCGATCTTCGTGCGCAACGGCATCGAAGCGCAGCTCGACCGCATGCTGCAGCCGCAAGTGACGCTGAAGAGCGGCGGCTACATCATCATCAACCAGACCGAGGCGCTGGTTGCCATCGACGTCAATTCGGGCCGCTCCACCAAGGAGCACTCGATCGAGGACACCGCGCTCCACACCAATCTGGAGGCGGCCGAGGAAGTCGCGCGTCAGCTCAGGCTGCGCGATCTCGCCGGCCTGATCGTCATCGACTTCATCGACATGGAGGAGAACCGCAACAACCGCTCCGTCGAGAAGCGGCTGAAGGATCACCTCAAGAACGATCGTGCGCGCATCCAGGTCGGCCGTATCTCGCATTTCGGCCTGATGGAGATGTCACGCCAGCGCATCCGCGCCAGCGTGCTGGAATCGACCATGAAGCCCTGCCCGCATTGCGGCGGCACCGGCCATGTGCGCTCCGATTCGTCGGTCGCGCTGCTGGTGGTGCGGGCGATCGAGGAATTCCTGCTCAAGGATTCGCGCAGCCACATCACGGTGCGGACGCCGGCGGCGACCGCGCTCTATGTGCTCAACCACAAGCGCGGCACGCTGGTGGAACTCGAAAGCCGCTTTGGGCTGACGATCACCGTCGAGGCCGACGATTCTGTCGGTGCGCAGCACTATGCGATCTTCCGCGGCGCGCTGGCTGAAAAGCCGGAAGGCTTTGTCGAGTTGCGCAGCCTGCCTGCCTATGTCGAGCCGGAAGAGCCCGAGGACGAGATTGTCGTCATCGAGGAAGACGACGAGGCGCCGGTGCAGGCCGAACAGCCACGCCAGCAGCAGCCGCAGCAACAACCCCGACCTGCCGCCGGTGGCGAGGAAGGCGAAGGTCGCGACCGCAAGCGTCGCAAGCGTCGCAGACGTCGCGGCGGCAAGGATCGCGACCGCGAACATGGCGCGGCAACGGACGGTGCTTCCGTCTCGACACCAGCCAATGAGTTCTCCGATTCGGCCGCCAGCGATAGTGACGCGGAAGCGGACGAGGACGCCGCTGTTGGTGTTGCCGAAACCTCCGAAACGGTTGAAGCTTCGGACGAAGGCCAGGGCAAGAAGCGCCGGCGCGGCAAGCGCGGCGGCAAACGCAATCGCCGTGAAGATGGCGAAGGCGAAGCCGAGGCAAGCGCTGGCGAGACAGCCGACGCGTCTGAAGGCGAAGTCTCCGCAACCGAGGTGATCGCTAGCGAGCCGGCAATCGCCGCACCAGTCGAAGAGCCGGTGGCGCTTGCTCCGGCCAACGACGACACGCCGGCAACAGAGAAGCCGAAGAAGCCACGCCGTGCCGCCAAGCCGAAGAAGGCCGCGGCCGAGGTCGTCGCCGAGGCGCCGGCCGCCGAGGTGGAAGCACCGGTCGAGACGCCGGCCACTGCGTCCGACGAGGCAGCGGCTGTCGAGAAGGCACCAAAGGCCCGCCCGTCGCGACGCAAGGCGGCGGCCGCGGATGCGCCAGTCGTGCCGGTGGTGTCTTCGACCGTAGCCGAAGAAGCGGCCGCGAAAACCGAGGACAAGCCGAAGCGTGCGGGCTGGTGGCAGCGGAAGGGCTTTTTCTAAGTCTTTCAGTCGCTTGAAGTGATTTTCTGACAAATAAATCCCGCGCTGTTTTGAAAGACGGCGCGGGATTTTTGGTAGCGAGGGGCTGGTTTCCCCGCCCCGGTTCTTCGTTGGCCTATCTGTTCTTGCCTGGCAAGTCCGACGTGGTCGTCGTCGAGCAGTTATTACAGTCGGTGTCGCCCTGCTTCACCTGACCATGTGGTCCTGAAGTCGTGGTGGTCGTTGTCGTCGTGCCACTGTTATCCGGGTTAGCGCTGTCATTTGTTTTTCCGCCATTTCCCTGTCCGGATGTGGTTGACGTATCGCTGTCAAATCCATTCTTCACGGCAGACGCGGGAGCGGACGCTGCGAGTGCGAGTGCCAAAGCCGCCGCGAACGTAAGGAGCGTTTTCATCTATTCCTCCACTGAGAAGCCCAAAAGCGACCCATCTTTTTTGAGAGGCCGCATCTTTTTTTGAGAGGCAGAGGCACGTGAGAGGCAGAGGCACGGCCTGATGCCGCAAAGAACCATGAGACTCTTCCAGCGAGGTCGGGTCCATTCTCTATTCGATAGTATTATGGTTAATGGCCCGGAACTGATCGAACGATATATGTCGTTCGGGTTAGGCGGTGCCGCGGCAGGCGCTGTGGGCATTCGCCGGCAATCTAAGATTCCAAACTGACCCACTGCCAATTTTTCAGATCTGGCGTTCCGATCCGCCGCGAAACGCTCGCGCTTCTCTATGCATGTCGTTGTCCCAAACCACTGCGCACTTCTGGGCGACATGCCTCAAGGCGCGAAGATCGACCAGTTCATCATCCTGGCCAGCTTTTCCAGTGCGATCGATCCCAGCTTGGAATTGCCGTTGGCGTTGAGACCTGGCGACCAGACGGCAAGCGACGCCACGCCCGGCACGATGCCCAATATGCCGCCGCCGACGCCGCTCTTGCCGGGGATGCCGACGCGGAAGGCGAAATCGCCGGAGCCGTCATAATGGCCACAGGTCAGCATCATGGCGCCGCTCGACCGATACCACGGAATGCCCGGTCGCCGGGTTCTTGCCGCCATTGGCGAGGAAGCGGCCGGCGAGCGCCAGTTGCCGGCAACTCATGGCAATGGCGCAATGGTGGAAGTAGACGCCCAGCGCCAGCTCCGGCGCATGGTGGAGATTGCCGAAAGATTTCATGTAGTTGGCAAGCGCGAAGTTGCGATAGCCGGTGGCCCGTTCGGACGCCGCGACCTCGCGATCGATAATGATCGTCTCGTCATCGGCGAGGAACTGGATGAAGCGCAGGATTTCGCCGATCGCCTCGCGTGGCTGGTGGCCAGCAAGCAGGATGTCGGAAATAACGATGGCGCCGGCATTGATGAACGGATTGCGCGGAATGCCGTTCTCATGCTCGAGCTGTACGATCGAGTTGAACGGATTGCCTGACGGTTCGCGCCCGACCCGCTGCCACAGCGCGTCGCCGACATTGCCGAGCGCCAGCGTCAAGGTGAACACCTTAGAGATGCTCTGGATCGAAAAGGCCTGCTCGGCGTCGCCCGCCATCAGCACGCGGCCGTCATTGGTGACAGCGGCGATGCCGAATTTCTTCGGGTCGACCTTGCCCAACTGAGGAATGTAGGTGGCAACGTCGCCACGATCGCTGCGTTCGGCCATTTCAGCGGCGACTTCGGCCAATGCCTGTTCAAGTTTGGGGGCCTGTTCAAGTTTGGGGGCCTGGTCAAGTTTGAGGGCCTGCTCGAGTTCCGGCATGGCGCTACCTCAACCAGCGTTCAATGCGTGTCATTGCCTCGACCATGTCGTCGTGGCTGCCGGCATAGGAAAACCGCATCATCCGGTGCCCCGCCTGGATGTCGAAGTCGCGGCCGGGCGTTGCCGCGACATGCGCTTCAGCCAGCATTTTCCGCGCGAAGGCCATGCTGTCGTTGGTGTGCCGGGTGACATCGCAAAAGGCGTAGAAGGCGCCGTCCATCGGGGCCGCCAGCGGAAAGCCGAGTTCCGGCAGGCGTTTCATCAGGAGTTCGCGATTCCGGGCGTAGCGGCTTTTCACCGCTTCCAGCTCCTCAGTTGCCTTGAACGCCTCGATGGCGGCGATCTGCGACAGTTCCGGCGGCGAGATGTAGAGGCTCTGGGCGATGCGCTCGACCGGCCGCACCAGCTCTTCGGGCAGCACCATCCAGCCGATGCGCCAACCGGTCATGCAGTAGTATTTCGAGAAGGAATTGATCACCGTCACGTCGCCTCCGTAGGCAAGCGCCGTGGTGTCGGGGGCGGAATAAGCCAGCCGGTGGTAGATCTCGTCCGAGATGACGGCGATGCCGAGTTCTTGTGCCGTCCTCACCAGGGCCGCCAGTTCATCGGCCGGTATGACCGCGCCGGTCGGATTGGCCGGGCTTGCGAACAGAACGCCCTTCAGCGGCTTTTCACGATGCGCCGTTTCCAGATGGCCGGCATGCAGATAGGCCGCGTCGCCGAGTTCGATCTCGACCACCTCGATGCCGAGTGCGGCCATGATGTTGCGATAGGCGGGATAGCCGGGTGCAGCAATGGCGACGCGATCGCCTGGATCGAACATCGCCAGGAAGGCGAGATTGAAGGCGGCCGACGATCCGGTGGTCACAGCGATCCGGCCGGGCTCGATATCAAGCCCATAGTGATCAGCGTAGTGTTCGGCGATCGCCTTGCGCAAACCTGCCAGTCCCAGCGTATCGGTGTAACCGATGCGACCTTCCTGCAAGGCCTTGGCCGCCGCCGCGCGAACCAGAACCGGTGCGGGATCGGAGGGCTGGCCGACGGCCATGGAAATGACCGGCACGCCTTGCGCCTTCAGCCGGTTTGCCTCGGCCAGAATGTCCATGGCATGGAAAGGCTCGACATTGCCGCGGCGTGAGAGCGAAACGACCATTTTATCCCTATTCCCGACGATCAAGCGCGCCAAGCACTGGCGCATGCGCCGCACAAATGCCCGATTGATGTGAGGATCACAAGTTGAGGAAGTTTCCGGCGCCGACTTTTCATCTTTCGCCCGCTCGTCTACCAGTGGACCCATCATGTTGAGCCGACCCAAATCGACGATTGCCCAAGCTGCGCGCGTCTTCGCGACGCTTTCGCTCGGCGTTGCCGTCGCAGTGGCAAGTTCGGTTAGCGCTTTCGCCCAGAACGTGCCGGTGGTACGCGACGCCGAGATCGAGGCGCTGGTGCGCGATTATGCGCGGCCGATCTTCAGGGCGGCGGGCCTGGCAAATGACGGCATAGACATCGTTCTTGTCAACGACCAGAGTTTCAACGCCTTCGTCACCGGGCGCCGGCTGTTCATCAACACCGGCGCGCTGATGACGGCCGAAACGCCCAACGAGATCATCGGCGTCATTGCCCACGAAACCGGCCATATCGCCGGCGGCCACCAGCAGAAACTGCGCGACCAGCTCGAACGCGCCAAGACGATGGCCATCATTGCGACATTGCTTGGCGCCGGCACCATCGTCGCCGGTGCGACCACCAACAGCCGCGGCCTCGCCGGTGCGGGCATGGGCGTGGCGGCCGGCGGCGGCGAGATGGCGCAGCGCAGCATCCTCGCCTATCAGCGCACAGAGGAGATGACGGCCGACCGCTCGGCAATCACCTATCTCAACGCCACCGGCCAGTCCGGCATGGGCATGCTGAAGACGTTCCACCGCTTCCAGACGGCGCTGTCGCTTTCGGGCGCGCAAGTCGATCCCTACCGGATCAGCCATCCGATGCCGCAGGACCGCATCGCCAATCTCGAAGTGCTGGTGAAACAGAGCCCCAATGTCGACAGACTGGACTCGCCGGCGCTGCAGCAGCGTCATGACATGATGCGGGTGAAGATCGCCGTCTACATGGGTGGCCAGGCCGCTGCGTCGCGGCTGATGCGAAAGATGCAGGGAACGCTGGCCGCGCAGTATGGCGACGCCCAGTCGACCTACCTGTTCGGCAACATCGCCACCGCGCTCGCCAAGACCAATGCGCTGATCAAGGCGCAGCCGAAGAACGCCTATTTCCAGGAACTGCGCGGCGATATCCTGATGAAGGCAAACAAACCTAGGGATGCCGCAGACGCCTATGCCAGGGCGGTCAGCCTCGATCCGGCACGGTCCGGCTTGTTGCCTGTCTCCCTTGGGCAGGCGCTGATGGCCGTCGGCACGCCGGACTCCTTGAAAAAGGCCGTGGTGCAGATCAACAACGGCCTCGGGCGCGACAAGGAAAATTCGGCCGGGTATCGCTATCTGGCGCAGGCCTATGGCGAGCTGGGCGACATACCGGGCGCCGAACTCGCCACCGCCGAAGGCCATTTCTATTCCGGCAACTATAAGGATGCGAAGATTTTCGCCATGCGGGCACAGCAAGAGATGAAGCGCGGCGAGCCGCGCTGGCTTCGCGCCCAGGATATCATAAACTACAGGCCGTCAACCAAGATCAAGTGAACCTTCCGGCCGCGCGCCACGACACAGCCAGACCGGAAAACAGGTAGAAGGAACGGAACGATGAAAAAGGCACTGCTGCTGGGCACCACGGGGGTTGCGGTCGCTCTTGCCATGCTGGCTTTCGGATTCGTGGCAGGGAACCCGCAGATTGCCAAGGCAGGTACAGCGCAGCCGGTCGAGACGGCGGCCGCCGACACCAAGATCGACCGCACCGAGGTCGAAGGCATCATCCGCGACTATCTGCTCAAGAACCCGGAAGTCCTTCTGGAGGTCCAGGACGCGCTTGAGGCCAAGCAGAAGGAAGAGCAGCGTATCGCCCATCTCGGCGTGATCAAGAACGCCAAGGACCAGATATTCAACTCCGCCTTCGACGGTGTCGTCGGCAATCCGAACGGCAAGGTCACCATCGTCGAGTTCTACGACTACAATTGCGGCTTCTGCAAACGCGCCATCGACGACATGAAGGCGCTGACCAAGACCGATCCGGATTTGCGCTTCGTGCTCAAGGAATTCCCCATCCTCGGACCGGATTCGCAAAAGGCGAGCGTCGTCTCGATGGCCTTTCACCTGATGCACCCGGAAAAATACGGCGAGTTCCACAATGCGCTGCTCGGCGGCCAGGGGCGCGCCACGGAGGCAGCGGCCATCAAGGTCGCGCTGTCGCTCGGTGCCGACGAAGCAGCGCTGCGCGAGAAGATGAAGGATCCCTCGATCACCGAGACCTTCTCCAAGACCTTCGATCTTGCCAACAAGCTGGCGATCACCGGAACGCCATCCTATGTCGTCGGCAACGAGGTCGTGTTTGGTGCGCTTGGGCAGGAAGTGCTGGCTGAAAAGATCGAGGCGGCGAAGGCCGCGCTCTGATCTTGCTCGCGAGCATATTTCTCACGGGCACATTTCCACCTGTTGTGGACAGTGAAAGAACGCACTTGCGCTCTTTCCGCGGGCGTCTATGCCCATTATAGAGGGCCCAGAGCGCCGGCTTGATGTCGGCGCCGGGAAAGGTCGGCTTTTTTGAAAACGGTTTTCGTCCTGAACGGTCCCAATCTCAACGCGCTCGGCAAGCGCGAGCCGGGCATCTATGGCGGCAAGACACTTGCCGCCATCGCCGACGACTGCAAGCAGGCCGGCACGGCACTTGGGCTTGAGATCGATTTCCGCCAGTCGAACCATGAGGGCGACCTTGTCGACTGGATCCAGGAAGCCGGCGACAAGGCTGTCGGCATCGTCATCAATCCTGGCGCCTACAGCCACACGTCGATCGCCATCCACGACGCCATCCGCGCTGTCGCGCCATTGCCGGTGGCCGAAGTCCATCTTTCCAACATCCATGCGCGGGAACCATTCCGCCACGTCTCCATGGTCGCGCCGGTCGCCGTCGGCATGATCTGTGGCTTTGGGCCGCTCGGCTACACGCTGGCATTGCAGGCGCTGGCAGCACGCCTATGACCGGCCAACAAACAGAAGGCTCGAAAATGTCGATAAAGAAGACCGGTGTTGACCAGCAGCTGATCCGCGATCTGGCGGGCATACTGAACGACACCAACCTCACCGAGATCGAGGTTGAACTGGGTGACCTGAAGGTGCGCGTCTCGCGCCAGGCGCCGGCGGTTCACGCGATCGCAGCGCCGCAGCAGGCCTATACGCCGGCACCAGCGCAAGCTGCCGCCGTTGCCATGCCCGTCGTAGCGGACCTTTCCAAGAATGCGGTCACCTCGCCGATGGTGGGCACCGCCTATCTGGCGCCGTCGCCCGACGCCAAGGCGTTCATCGAGGTCGGCCAGAAGGTCAAGGAAGGCCAGACGCTGCTCATCATCGAGGCGATGAAGACAATGAACCAGATCCCCTCGCCGCGCACCGGCACGGTGACGGCGATCCTGTTCGAGGATTCGCAGCCCGTCGAATACGGCATGCCGCTTGTCGTGATCGAGTAGAGCGGGCCGGATGTTCCAGAAGATCCTCATCGCCAATCGCGGCGAAATCGCCCTCCGGGTCCTGCGCGCCTGCAAGGAACTCGGCATCCAGACGGTGGTGGTGCATTCGACCGCCGACGCCGACGCCATGCATGTGCGGCTCGCCGACGAGAGCGTCTGCATCGGCCCGCCGCCATCGCGCGACAGCTACCTCAACATCCATCAGATCGTCGCGGCCTGCGAAATCACCGGCGCCGATGCCGTGCATCCGGGCTACGGCTTCCTGTCGGAGAATGCCAAGTTCGCCGACATCCTGGCTGCGCACAACATCACCTTCATCGGCCCGACCGGCGACCACATTCGCATCATGGGCGACAAGATCGAGGCCAAGCGCACTGCAAAGCGCCTCGGCATTCCGGTGGTGCCCGGTTCGGACGGCGCGGTTACCGATCAAAAGGAAGCCAGGCGCATTGCCGCCGAGATCGGCTATCCCGTGATCATCAAGGCATCCGCGGGTGGTGGCGGGCGCGGCATGAAGGTCGCCCTTACCGAGGCCGACCTCGAGGTCGCCTTGCAGACAGCGAGCACCGAAGCTGGTGCGGCCTTCGGCGACGATGCCGTCTACATCGAGAAATACCTGGAAAAGCCGCGCCATATCGAGGTGCAGGTGTTCGGCGACGGCTTTGGCCACGGCGTCCATTTCGGCGAGCGCGACTGCTCCTTGCAGCGCCGCCACCAGAAGGTCTGGGAAGAAGCTCCCTCGCCGGCCCTCAATGCCGAAGAGCGAGCCCACATCGGCGGCATCTGTGCCAAGGCCATCGCCGACCTCGGCTATTCCGGCGCCGGCACGATCGAATTCCTCTACGAGAATGGCGAGTTCTATTTCATCGAGATGAACACGCGCCTGCAGGTCGAGCATCCGGTGACGGAAGCGATCACAGGCATCGACCTCGTGCACGAGCAGATCCGCGTCGCCTCCGGCGGCGGCCTTTCGGTGAAGCAGGAGGATATCAAGTTCAACGGCCACGCCATCGAATGCCGCATCAACGCCGAGGATCCACGCACCTTCACGCCCTCGCCCGGCACGATCACCCACTTCCACACACCGGGCGGCCTGGGCATCCGCGTCGATTCCGGCGTCTATTCCGGCTACAAGATCCCGCCCTATTACGACAGCCTGATCGGCAAGCTGATCGTGCATGGGCGCAATCGCGTCGAGTGCATGATGCGCCTGCGCCGCGCGTTGGACGAATTCGTCGTTGATGGTATCAAGACGACATTGCCGCTGTTTCGCGATCTCGTCGGCAATGCCGACATCGCCAATGGTGATTACGACATCCACTGGCTGGAAAAATATCTGGCCAAGGAAGAGTAGCGCGGAGACGCGATGACCCGTCCTTATGCGCCCGGCTATCGCATCCCCACCGACCTTCTGCTCAAGGCCTATGCCTCGGGCGTCTTCCCGATGGCCGAAAGTGCCGGCGACCCGGAGGTATTCTGGGTGCGGCCGGAGACGCGCGGCATCATTCCGCTCGACGATTTTCACACGCCGAAGAGCCTCAGGAAAACGATCAAGAAGCATCCTTTCGACATCCGTTTCGATTTCGATTTCGAAGCCACGATCGATGGCTGCGCCGAAAAGCGCGCGGAGCGCCGGTCGACCTGGATCAATGCGCCGATCCGCGAAGCCTATGTGCAACTGCATCGGATAGGGCATTGTCATTCGGTGGAGGCGTGGCGGGAGGACCGGCTGGTCGGCGGCCTCTATGGCGTGTCGCTTGGCCGGGTCTTCTTCGGCGAAAGCATGTTCGCCAGGGAGACGGACGCCTCCAAGACCTGCCTTTTTTACCTCGTCGAGCGGTTGAAGGCACGAGGCTTCGCGCTGCTTGATACGCAGTTCACCACCGAGCACCTGAAGCGCTTCGGCGCGGTCGACGTGCCGCGCGGCAAATATGAGAAGATGCTGGCCGAAGCGCTGAAGGGGGAGGCCGTATTCTATCCCTGACGATGGAGCCTCTTACTTCCCGGCCGCGGCGTCCAGCGGCGTCTGCGCATGGAACATCATCTTCCAGCCATTGACGCGATGGACGTAGCCGGTGCTGACCAGGGCCGCGTAGGGTTCGCCGCTCTCGCGCGTGGCATGTGCCTCGTAGGTCAGCATGACGATGTCGCTGCCCGGCTCGATAATACCCTTGAGGTCGATCTTCAGGTCCCGCCAGCGGTTGGGCTTGGTTGCTGTCTTGGCGAGATCGGCATTGTCCATCGCCTTGGCCATCTGCGGAAATGCCACCAGGCATTCGGTGTCGGCATTGGCGGCGTAATAGGCCGCGTCGCCGGTCCAGAACCCCTTTTCGAGTTCGAGCAATTCTGCCTTGCCGGCAGTGATCCGCTTGCTGTCTGACATCGGAAAATCCTCCGTGCGCAAATGCGCGATCGTCCGTGGTCCAACGCATGGTCGCCAGGACGGTTCCGAAGGATCAGTTGGGGTCGGTCGTCGTCTCGGGTTCCGTGGCATCCGGCTGTGCCACATCCGGAGTGGCAGCAGGCTTCGGCTTGGCCGCGGCGGGCTTTGAAGCATCGGCTTTGGTCGCGCCGGCCTTGGTGCCGTCAGGTGCCGGCACGTCGGACTTCTGCTTGCATTCCTTCAGCCAGACGTCATAGACGGCATGCTCGACGGCGTTGAGGCCGGGGCTTTCGGCAAACATCCAGCCGGTAAAGATGCGGCGGATCTTGCGGTCGAGCGTGATCTCGTCGACCTCGACGAAGGAATCCGTCTTTGGCTCTTCGCTCTGCGGCCGCGAATAGCAGACGCGTGGCGTCACCTGCAAAGCGCCGAATTGCACCGTCTCGTCGATATAGACATCGAAGGTAATGATGCGGCCGGTGATCTTGTCGATGCCGGCAAACTCGGCGACAGGATTGGTGATCCGCTCCGATCCCGCGGGCGGTGCCGGCGCCGGTGCGGCAGGTTCAGGCGAAGCGGCAAATGCCGCAGTGCCGACGGCAAGACCGGCGGCTAGCGTCAGACTGGCCATCGATGTCAGGTTGAAAAAGCTCATATAGGGATACCGGTGGTTCGCGCCCGGGTGATTCTGTCGATCGCCAAGGCTAGTCGCCGTTTTCTGATCAGCAAGCAGCTAAACACCAATTGTGGCGATAAAGGACCGGCCTGCACCCTGTCGCTACGACCCGGGCGTCCAGGCGTCGTAGTCGCCGGTGACCTGCGGACGATGCTGATTGGTCAGCACCGAGCCCTTCGGGCGATAGGCCGCCGGCGTGCCGGTCAGATTGGGCTGGTGCGGCTTCTGCCAGTCGCGCGGCTTGTAGTCTTCGCTCGCCGGTGCGACGTCGACCCGATGATGGATCCAGCCGTGCCAACCAGGCGGTATGGCGGAGGCTTCCGAATAGTTGCGGTAGATGACCCAGCGCCGCGTGCGGCCTTCCGAATCGATGCCGCCCTCGTAATAGATATTGCCCGTTTCGTCCTGACCGACCTTCTTGCCATGCCGCCAGGTGTGCAGGCGCGTTCCCAGCGTCTGGCTGTTCCACCAGGTGAAAAACTGCGTCAGGAAAGTCTTCATCTTCAGAACCCTCGCGCCGGCAGCGCCCGTTTCCTGCTTATGGCGTCAGGCCTTGCCGAAGGCAAGGCTTTTGCCACGGGGACAGCGCAAATGGCTTGCCGGAAACCCGACACAAGCCGGTGATCCTCTCGATCGCAGGGATGCGCGCTTGCCAAGCCTTTGCGGTCTTTCTAAAGCTCTGCGCGCGCCTGCGGATATCCAACCCGGCAGCAGGCCGAAGGAGGTGACGATTGGCCACGGAATTGCCGACCACCGACATCCGCATCAGCGCCGAGCTGATTCGCCGCCGCAAGGGCGGCACACCGATCGTCTGCCTGACCGCCTATACCTACCCAGTGGCCCGCTTGCTCGACGAGCATGTCGATCTGCTTCTGGTCGGCGACAGCGTCGCCATGGTGCTGCATGGCCATAAGACGACGCTGGGCGCCTCGCTGGAGATGATGATCGCGCATGGGCAAGCGGTGATGCGCGGCTCGGCCAGGGCCTGCATCGTCGTCGACCTGCCGGCCGGCACCTATGAGGCTTCGGCAACGCAAGCCGTCGCTTCGGCACGGCGCGTTGCTGACGAAACCGGCTGCCAAGCGGTGAAACTCGAAGGCGGCGTCGATATGATCAGGCAGATCGCGGCCATCGTCGCCGCCGGCATTCCGGTCATGGGACACATCGGCCTGCAGCCGCAATCGGTTGAAAAAGATGGTGGCTACAAGATCAAGGGCCGCACCGAGGAGGCTGTTGCGGCTTTGCTTGACGATGCGCTTGCGGTCGAGAACGCCGGCGCTTTCTCGGTGGTCATCGAAGGCACGGTCGAGACGGTCGCCGCCGATATCACCCGCCGCATCGCCATTCCAACCATCGGCATCGGCGCCAGCGGCGACTGCGACGGCCAGATCCTGGTCATCGACGACATGGTCGGGCTGACCGTCGACCGCGTGCCGAAATTCGTCAAGGAATACGCCGATCTTCGCAGCGTGATCTCGCATGCCGCCGAAACCTATGCAGCGGAGGTGCGGAGCCGGACATTCCCTGGTCCCGGCCACGTCTTTTCGGCGACAAACAGCCGGGATGACGCATGAGCCGGTCGGTGGTCGTCGACAGCGTTGCAGCACTTCGCACGCAAATCCATGATTGGCGGCGCGACGGCCTTCGTATCGCCATGGTGCCGACCATGGGCGCACTGCATGACGGGCATAGCTCGCTGGTCAGAATCGCGCTCGAAAAGGCCGATCGCTGCGTCGTGTCGATCTTCGTCAACCCGACACAGTTCGCGCCGAGCGAAGACCTCGACAAATACCCGCGTCAACTCGCCCGCGACCTCGACCGGCTGGGTGTCGCAAAGGCCGACCTCGCCTTCACACCGACGGTTGGCGAGATGTATCCTGCCGGTTTCGCCACTAAAATCTCGGTCGGCGGGCCCTCCGCCGGGCTCGAATCGGACTTTCGGCCGACCTTTTTCGACGGCGTCGCCACCGTGGTGGCAAAGCTTCTGCTGCAGGCAATGCCCGATTGCGCGATCTTCGGCGAGAAGGACTACCAGCAGCTTTGCGTCGTCAGGCAGCTCTGCCGCGACCTCGACCTGCTTGTCGAGATCATCGGCGCACCGACGATCCGCGACGCACATGGTCTCGCCATGTCGTCACGCAACGCCTATCTCGATGAAACCGAACTCAAGATCGCCCGCCAGTTCAACGTGATATTGCGCAACACGTCAGTGGCCCTGGCGGCAGGCGCCGACCGGGACGATGCAACCGAAGAGGCCAGCCGCGCCCTCATCGCCGCCGGTTTCCAAAAAGTCGACTATGTCGAGGCACGCGAAAGCCTGACTCTCGCGCCATGGCGTCGAGATCGCGAGGGACGCCTGCTCGCGGCGGCCTGGCTCGGCAAGACCAGGCTGATCGACAATGTGGAGGTTTCTTCCACCTAGGACGGAGGTCGATCAGGAACCTTCCGGGCAGTCTGGCAGTCTGGCAGACCGGCAAGTTCGGCAAGATTGCCAACCTCAGACGCAGTCCATCGGCATCGCTGCTTGCTCCAGTCTACATTTCTTCCTTTCGACCGCCGCTCCTGACAAAGAACTGCCCAACGAGGATCCCGACAATGCCAGCGCAGGCTTTCACGAGTGCATCGGCAAAGTGCGCGTGGCGACCTGGATCAATGATCTGAAGCAGTTCCAGTATGCCAGCGGTCACAGTCACAAAAATCACGGCTTGATACAGTCGGTTGGGGAAGCCGAGTGCCAGGGCGAAGCCCAACAGGACATAGGCCAGGGCGCGTTCAACATTCGCTTCGGCGAGGTGCGGCCGCATCTGGATCGGCGACAAAGTTGCGAAAATGATGATGGCGAGCAGCGCCAACGCTACGGTGCGGGACAGTTTGGTCATGTCCTTGCATATCCGTCGTGAGCCGGCACGGCAAATGCCGGGATGACGCATGGCCGGATCCGCCGAAGAAGCCCGGCGGCAGCCTATCCGAGCGGCTTCTCGAAATTCAGCGTCGTCGACCTTGAGGCCTCGGGGGAATCTGCGGCGGTGCCGACGGGCAAAAACCCCTTCGATCGGTAGAAGGCGATGGCGCTGCCATTGACCTCCTCGACCTCGACGCGCAGCACTCGCGCTTCCGGGAAACTGGCCTCGACCTCGTCGAGTAGTGCTTGCCCGATCCCGCGCCTCTGGCAGTCCGGATGGACGTAGAGCTGGTTCAACAGGATGACCTTCGCATCCGCGGTGGCGGCGGCGAAAGCCATGCCGCCGATCCGCTTGCCATCATCGGCCACCAGGAACTCCGAGTTCGGCCGTGTCAACCGCGAACGGAGCGAGGCAATCGAGTGCCATTCATCGGTGATCTCGGTCACCTTGGCAGTGCCATAAAGGGCGTCATAGGTCGCATGCCAGGTCTCGACCAGCAGCGTCCGCACTGCGGCAAGGTCGCGCTCTCCGGCGGTGCGAACGAACACCGCCCTACTCGATGCCCAGCTTGGCCTTGACGAGGTCGTTGACCGCTTGCGGATTGGCCTTGCCGCCGGTCGCCTTCATCACCTGGCCAACGAACCAGCCCGCCATGCTCGGCTTGGCGCGCGCCTGTTCGACCTTGTCGGGGTTGGTAGCGATTACCTCATCGACAGCCTTCTCGATGGCGCCGGTGTCGGTGACCTGCTTCATGCCACGGCTTTCGACCAGCTGGCGCGGATCGCCGCCCTCGTTCCAGACGATCTCGAACAGGTCCTTGGCGATCTTGCCGGAGATGGTGCCATCCTTGATCAGATCGATGACAGCGCCGAGCTGATCGGGCGAAACCGGAGCGTTTTCAATGTCCTTGCCGGCCTTGTTCAATTGCCCGAGCAGATCGTTGATGACCCAGTTGGCGGCGAGCTTGCCGTCGCGACCGGCGGCGACCTTCTCGAAATAATCGGCGATCGGCTTTTCCGACACCAGGATCGAGGCGTCATAGGTCGACAGGCCGAGCGACGAGATCAGTCGCGCCTTCTTGTCGTCGGGCAGTTCCGGCAATTCCTTCGCCAGCGCGTCGACATAGGCCTGGTCGAACTCCAGCGGCAGAAGATCCGGATCGGGGAAGTAGCGGTAGTCGTGCGCCTCTTCCTTGGATCGCATCGATCGCGTCTCGCCCTTGACGGCGTCGAACAGCCGCGTTTCCTGGTCTATCTTGCCGCCATCCTCGAGGATGGCGATCTGCCGGCGCGCCTCATACTCGATGGCCTGGCCGATGAAGCGGATCGAGTTGACGTTCTTGATCTCGCAGCGCGTGCCGAACTCGCCGCCCGGCTTGCGCACCGAGACATTGACGTCGGCACGCATCGAGCCTTCGTCCATGTTGCCGTCGCAGGTGCCGAGATAACGCACGATGGTGCGCAGCTTGGTGACATAGGCCTTGGCTTCGTCAGCCGAGCGCATATCTGGCTTTGAGACGATCTCCATCAGCGCCACGCCGGAGCGGTTGAGGTCGACATAGGACATGGTCGGATGCTGGTCGTGCATCGACTTGCCGGCATCCTGCTCCAGATGCAGCCGCTCGATACCGACCTCGATGTCCTCGAATTCGCCCTGGCGGTCGGGACCGACCGAGACGATCACCGTGCCCTCGCCGACAATAGGCTGCTTGAACTGCGAGATCTGGTAGCCCTGCGGCAGGTCAGGATAAAAATAGTTTTTCCGATCGAAGACCGACTTGTGGTTGATCTGCGCCTTCAGCCCAAGGCCGGTGCGGATCGCCTGCTTGACGCATTCCTCGTTGATGACGGGCAGCATGCCCGGCATCGCCGCGTCGACCAGGCTGACATTGGCGTTGGGTGCCGCGCCGAAAGCGGTCGAAGCGCCGGAAAACAGCTTTGCTTCCGAGGTGACCTGCGCATGGACTTCGAGACCGATGATGATCTCCCAGTCGCCGGTGGCGCCGGAAACAAGGCGCTTGGCGTCGGGCGTGCGGGTGTCGATGAGGGACATTGTGGCCTGCGTATTGGAACTACGGATTATGCGTTTACGCATATTTTGGTGTGCAACTTCGCTAGTGCAAACCGTTCAACGAGACAAGCGCAAAGCCACGGACTGGCCTTTTCAGCCGCTTTCGCCTATAGGACGCTCATCCCAATGGAGAGTGGATGTCCACTTACGCTCAGTCCCGGTAAGGCCCTGACCTCCTAGCGAGGCAGGGCAGAAGACCTGAAACCCCGTGCCGCGAAGCTTCGCGGCGGCGGCATTTTCTGTTTTCCCGGAAACTCTCCCATGGATATTTCGCGCATTGAACAGCGCATCCTGCACCTGCTCGCGCAGGGCGGACGCATTGAAATCGAAAAGAACGAGAAAAAGCGGATCGCCTCCGTCAAATGCCTGACCCGTGATGGCTGGCATTATCCGGGCGTCGATCTCGACATGTTTCGAAAGCTGAAGCGGAAGAAGGCCGTTTCTTCGTCGGGCGGTGGACCCTATCGCATCACCCGGCGCGGACTGGAACTCGTCCGTTCCGAACTCGACAACAGGTAGATACGGCTCCGCCGGTCGGTTCTCCGGCCGGCGGTTCCTTGTCACCGCTCAGGCGGTGGCGATATAGGCCCTGATCTCTTCGGCCTCGCGCTCGACGTCCTCGATGCGGCGCTTGACCACGTCGCCGATAGACACGATGCCATCGAGCATGCCGTCCTTTTCCACCGGGAGATGGCGGAAACGGCCTCGGGTCATGATTTCCATCACCTCGTTGACGGTGTGGTTTTCGTTGCAGATCTTCACCTTCGGCGTCATTGCCGAACGCACGGCGATATCGAGCGCGGCACCGCCTTCCTTAGCCAGAACCCGCACAATGTCGCGCTCGGAAAGAATGCCGACGATCTTGTGATCGCCATTGGTGATGACAAGCGCGCCGATCCTGTGTTCGGACAGAATGCGAATGGCTTCGCTCAGCTTTTCGTTCGGCCCGAGCGTCAACACGTCATGGCCTTTTTTCTCGAGAATTGCCTTCACCGTCATGGCGTCCTCCTCTGCTTTTGCCTGCCGGTTCCTGCCCTGACCGGCCTCACATAAGAGTGAACATCGTGCGCCGTGATCGGTTGCATTTCAAGTGCGGTGGTCTGTGGTCTCCCATTCCGGTGCCTGCCACCGTCTGTCGAACCAGCGCAGGCCGAAGAACCCGGCGACAAAGCCGCCAATATGGGCTTCCCACGCGATCTGGCCCTCTACTCCCGGGGCAAAGCCAAGAAGACCGGTGGCAAGATTGATGATCATCCACACAGCGAGGAAGATCACGACGCCGCGCAAGCGCAACACGAATGCGATCGGCAGCACCGGGCCGGCGAAGGCGACCTTGTCGGCCAAGCGGTCGGTGCGGAAACCAAACCGCGCCGCAGCCCCCATCATGCCTGATATGGCTCCTGAGGCACCGACCAGCGGCGCCTCTCCATACGGATGCACCGCCCAGAAAAGCGCGACCGAGGCCAGTCCGGTCACGGCGAAGAACAGCGCGAACCGGAGCGCGCCCAGACGATTAGCCAATGGCGAACCAAAGGCGGCGAGCCAGACCATGTTGATGGCAATATGGGCAAAGCCGCCATGCATGAAGGCATAGGTGAACGGCCGGGAAAAGAGGAACCAGTCGAAGCCGTATTGCCCGGTATACAGGACAGGGATGAAGGCCCCGTCGTACAGCAATGTCATCTGCTGTGCGTCGTTCAGCACATATTGCTGCAGCAGATAGACGGCGACGCAGATACCGATCACCGCCAGCACGATGGGCGGCAGGTTGAACACCGGCTCGCGCCGCGGGGGTGGCGCGTCGTCCATCGGTTCCGTTTCGGAAGGGTCTGCCGGTTCGCTCATGCGCATCTGGTCCAGGATTCGATGCGCGTCCTTTAGAGCAAGGATGCCCGGGTTGGAACAATTCTGTTTCTCAAACAGCGAGCGCCCGGCACACCATCGTCTTCATTTGCTACGAAACCGAAAGGAAGCGAAGCGGAAATGCTCCGGGATTTGAAAAACTCGCAATCAGCGTTCTCGGAAGCGATCGGCCCCCTCCCTAGAATGCAGCCGATTTCAAAGGGGTCTCCACATGATCAAGCATATTCTTTCGCTGGCGGCAGCGGCCGGCATAGCCAGTCTTGCCACCGCTGCTTCGGCGCAGGGCATATCCGGCGCGCCGGCACCCTTCGACAAGGGCGGCGTCAAGATCGCCGTCGTCAGCTTCCTCGGCTCCGGTGACTGGCTCCAGGCATTCGAGGCCGGCGTGAAGCGCCAAGCCGATGCGCTCGGCATCGAGGCCAACATCTCGCAGGCGCGCAACGACATCAACACCGAGCGGCAGTTGATCCAGCAGGCCATCAATCTCGGCGTGCAAGGCATCATCATCAACAACGGCCAGCCTGAAGCCATCAAGGACGTCGCACAGGCGGCGCTTGACGCCGGGATTCCGGTGGTGGCCTACGACACCAACCTCGACAACCCCAAGATCCCGCAGGTCGAGCAGTCCGATGCCGACATGGCGCGCCTCGTGCTCGACCAGGCGGTCAAGGACCAGGGCGAGAAATTCGATGGCGGCGTTCTCTATGTCGCCGGCTTCGCACCGCTCGACCGCCGCTATGCGGTGTGGAAGGATTTCGGCAAGAAGTACCCAGGCATCAAGGAAGTCGCCACCTGGGGCGTGGTCAACGACACCGTCGCCGCTTCGGTCGCGGACCAGACCAAGGCTGTGCTCACCGCCAACCCGACGCTTTCGGTTGTCTTCGCTCCATGGGACGAATTCGCCCGTGGTGTGAAACTCGCCATCGATGAGCTTGGCGTCGGCGACAAGGTGAAGATCTACGGCGTCGACATCTCGACATCGGACATCCAGGCTATTCTCGAACCGAACAGCCCTTGGGTGGCGACGGCGGCAACCAACCCGGCTGTGGTCGGCGAGGCTTCGGTGCGCGCATTGGCCCAGCTGATCGCCGGCCAGGATCCCGGCCATTCGGTGCTGATCCAGCCGACGCTCGTCACCAGAAAGAACCTCGTCGACAACAACATCAAGACGATCGAGGACCTGCAGGCAAAATTCCCGGCCTTCAAGGACAGCGATGCCGCAAAGGCACCGTGGATCCCGGCGACGAATTGAGAGTTCCAGCGCCTTCTTTCACAAAATCAGCGACCCAAACAATCATCCCCCGGCCTGACCGGGGGATGCCGGCATCTGCGACGACGCTACCCGTTGCGACAGGCAAAGTGCGCCGGCCTGACCTTTCGAAAGACGATCATGAGTTCTGTCCCTACCCCCGACTATTCCAGGAACATGCGCCTGATCGGTCATTCCGACCAGGGAGGACGGCCGGACGGATTGCAAGTAATGGTGCATCGCGGCTTCGCCTATGTCGCGCATCCCTGGTCTCAAGGCTTTTCCATCATCGATGTGCGCGACCCCAAAAATCCGGGTGGGACGGTGTTCGTGCCCGCACCGCCGAGTACCTGGACGATCCATCTGCAGACGCATGAGGATCTGCTGCTGGTCGTCCATGCGCGGGATCTGTTCGCCGACGCCGCTTTCGCCTTCGACGAGAAGGTCTACTACACCAAGTCGATCGGCGAGACGATCGGCACCGCATCCGGTTCGGGCGCAGCGCGGACATGGTCGGCCGGCATGGCCATATACGACATCTCGAAGCCGACGCAGCCTCGCCAGATCGGTTTCTTCCGGGTCGACGGCATCGGCATCCACCGCATCTGGTATGTCGGCGGGCGCTACGCCTATGTATCGGCGCTTCTCGATGGCTACAGCGACTACATCCTGCTCACGGTGGATCTTCAGGACCCGACACGACCCGTCGAGGTCGGTCGCTGGTGGATTCCAGGCATGCATCTCGCCGGCGGCGAGATACCCGGCTGGCCTGATGGCCGCCGCTATGCGTTGCATCATGCGGTCGTCGAGGGCGATACGGCCTATGCCTGCTGGCGCGACGGCGGGTTGACCATCCTTGATGTCGCCGACCCTGCCCTGCCGAGGCTGATCAGCCACAGGAACTGGTCGCCGCCCTATGGTGGTGGCACACATTCGGCGCTGCCGCTGCCGAAACGCGGCTTGCTCGTCGTCGCCGACGAGGCCGTACTCGACCACGAGGAGGATGGGCGCAAGCTCACCTGGATCTTTGATGTACGCGATCCCGCGAACCCGGTTTCGATCTCGACCCTGCCGACCCCGGACGAAGCCGACTACACCGCCAAGGGCGGACATTTCGGTCCGCACAATCTGCACGAGAATCGGCCGGGCAGTTTTGTGTCCGACACGCTGATCTTTGCAACCTACCAGAATGCCGGCGTGCGCGTTTTCGACATTTCCGACCCTTATCGGCCAAAGGAGACCGGGGCGCTTGTGCCGCCAGCGCCCAGCCGCATGGTCGACAAGCGTCCGAACCGGCCGCAAGTGATCCAGTCGACCGACGTGTTCGTCGACGCCAACGGCGTCGTCTATTCGCCGGATTACAATGCCGGGCTGGCAATCATGGAATATGGCGGTTGACAGACGCGACCGTGCCCCGTTGGCTTGCCTGCCTTTCCCATTTCACTCCCAATCCATAACCGGCTGAACCAATTGTCCCTCACCGCCGCCCCCATTGCCGTCGCTGTCGCCGGAATCGAAAAATCCTTTGGACCGACGCGCGCGCTCGCCGGAGCCGATCTTGCCGTGGCAGCCGGGGAGGTCGTGGCGCTGATGGGCGCCAACGGTGCCGGCAAATCGACGCTGGTGAAAATCCTTTCAGGCTCGCATGTACCCGACGCCGGGACGATCACGCTGGGCGGCAGGATCGTCGCCTTCGCCTCACCCAGCGCCGCCAAGGCTGCCGGCATCGCGACCGTTCATCAAGCGACGGATCAGGCGGGGGCTGCCGGACTGACGGTCGCCGAGAATCTCCTGCTCGATGAACTTTGCCAGCCAGGCGGGCGCTTCTTCGTCTCGGCCCGGTCGATCCGCAGGCGCGCACGCGCCATCGCGGCGCTGATCGATCTCGACCTGCCGCTCGACCGCGACTTCGTCGACCTGCGGCCGGCGGAACGGCAATTGATCGCCATTGCCCGCGCCGTCGTGGCCAAGGCCTCCGTCCTCATCCTCGACGAGCCGACATCCAGCCTCTCGGCCACGGAGGCGGACCGCCTTTTCGCCATCATCCGGCGGCTGCGCGCGGACGGCATGGCAATCCTCTATATCTCGCACAGGCTTGGCGACCTTGCCGCAATCGCCGACCGCGCCGTCGTCATGCGCGGCGGTCGTATCGTCGGCGCCTTTGCCAGGCCGATCGATTTCCCGGCAGCCGTTGCAGCCATGATCGGCCGGACCCTGGAAGCCGCCACCCATGACCGCAAGACGTCGTCGGCCCCAATTATCGCTTCCATCAAGGACGCGCGGCTGATTCCCGGTGCGAGGCCTTTCGATCTCGATCTGCACTCAGGCGAGGTCGTGGCGCTGACCGGCACGCTTGGCTCGGGCAAGAGCCGATTGCTGCGCGCGCTTTTTGGTTTGGAAACGCTGGTGCAAGGCAGCTTCGTGCTCGATGGAAAACCATGGCTTTCCGACGGGCCGGCGCGATCGATCGAAAACGGCGTCTTTATGGTCGCCGAGGACCGTTGGGCATCGTCGCTTCTGCCGCCCGAGGTCCCCGGCGCCTCGATTGCGGGCACGATCGCCCTGCCGCATCTGAGGCGCTGGTTTCCGGGCGGCCTGCTGCGGGTCGCGCGCGAGCGCAAGGTTGCCGCCGAGGCGATCGCCCGGCTCGGTATCAAGGCGCGCGGCCCCGATGACACGCTCGACGAGCTTTCCGGCGGCAACCAGCAGAAGGTCGTGCTTGCTCGATGGCAGGCGGCACCTTGCCGGCTGCTGCTGCTCGACGAGCCCTTCCAGGGCGTCGATGTCGGTGCACGCGCCGACCTGATCGCCGCGATCCGCAACAGCCAGAGCGGTTCCGCCACGCTGATCGCGACGAGCGACACCGAAGAGGCGCTGGAGGTTGCCGACCGCATCCTCGTCATGCGCGATCACTCCCTTCACGAGGCCGGCGACGGCCATGGCTCGCTGACCGACCAGATCGGCAAGGTCGAGAGCGAAAAGGCCGGAGATCAACGATGACGAACCTAATGACCGAGCAACCGGCCGCCCCGCGCACATCGCTTTTCCGCGAAACGCGCCGCTACGCGCTCTTCGTGCTGCTGGCACTGATGGTGATTGGCTTCTGGTATGCGCAGCCCGCCTTCATCCGCTCGGCCAACCTGTTTTCTATCCTGCAGGCGGTTTCGGTCGTGGCGATCCTCGGCGTTGGGGTCTCGATCACGATGTCGGCCGATGGCTTCGATCTCTCCGTGGGCAGCATCGCCGCCTCGTCGGTGATGGCGGCAAGCTATGCCATGGTCGTCTGGCAACTGGATGCGGTCCAGACCATGGGTCTGGTCTTGCTGATGGGCGCTCTCATCGGCCTCCTGAACGGACTGCTGATCGTGCGTGTCGGCGTTCCCGATCTTCTCGCCACGCTGGCGACGATGTTCCTGCTCGCCGGCCTGCAGCTGATCCCGACAGGCGGCCGCTCGATCACCGCCGGCATGGTGCTGCCCGACGGCTCGTCCGTTCCCGGTGCTTACGATCCGGCTTTCCTGATCCTCGGCCGGTCGCGGCTCTTCGACACCGTACCCCTGTCTGTCGTGGTCATGGCGGTCGTCGCCCTGCTCGCCTGGTTCCTGATGGAGCGCACGCGCTGGGGGCGCGTCTTCTATGCGATCGGCGGCAACGAAACGGCCGCGCATCTTTCCGGCGCGCCGACCAAGGCATATCGGCTCTGGGCCTATATCCTGTCCGGCACGCTTGCTTCGTTGGGAGGGCTGATCGTCGCTTCGCGTGTCGGCCGCGGCGACGTCTCGGCCGGCAACTCGCTCCTGCTCGATGCGGTGGCGGCCTCGCTGATCGGATATGCCGTGCTCGACAAGCGTCGCCCGCATGTGATCGGCACGGTGGCCGGCGCAATCTTCGTCGGCGTCCTCCTGAATGGCCTCACCATGCTGAACGCGCCCTATTACACGCAGGATTTCGTCAAGGGTGTCGTGCTGGTTGGCGCTCTGGCGCTGACCTTCGGCCTGGGAAAGAAACGATAGTTCACACCGGCGCAAGCGTTATCTCCCCTCCTTCGCGGCGAAACGAGGGAGGGGAGAAAAGGTCAGTTGGTGGGGATCCAGCTTGCGGTCGCTGCGTCGCTCTGACCAAAAGCGGGCAACTTGGCATCGAGATCCTCGATCGTCTTGATGCCGTTCCTGCGCAACTCCTCCTGTGTCAGCAGGACCGGCTTGACGACGATGTTGTGCCCCGGATCCTCCCCCGCGATCAGCTTGGCCGCCGCGCGAACCGAAACCGCGCCGACGACAGCCGGATTGGTGGCCGCGGTGGCGACCCATGGGCTTCCTTCCGCCGTGATTTCGGTGATATCGGCCGTCGACACATCGGCCGAATAGATCTTCACCTTGTTCGAGATGCCGAGTTCGTCGGTGGCGAGTTTCACGCCGCGCGCGAACTCGTCATAAGGGGCAAAGACGACACTGATGTCGGGATTGGCCTGGAACGCTGCCTTGGTCTGGTCGGCTGTCGACACAGCGGTCGTGTCGTTGACAGTTCCCCAGCGTGCTTTCTCGACAACGCCGGGATTGGCCTTCTTGGTCTCCTCCCAGATTTCGTTGCGGCGGTCGAGCGGCGCGAAACCGGCAACGTAGACATAGCCGGCCTGAAACGTGGTGCCGTTGTCCTTGAGCGCCTGGCCAAGGGAGGCTTTGGCAAGCTCGTGATCCGACTGCTCGACCTGCGGGATTTTCGGGTTGCCGAGATCGACGTCGAACGCGACGACCTTGATGCCCGCGTCGAGTGCCTTCTGCGCGACATCCTTCAACGCTTCCGGCTGGCCATGATCGATGATGATCGCCTGCACGCCGAGATTGATCGCCTGTTCGATCTGGTCACGCTGTGCTGCCGCATCCTGCCGACCGGAAAAGACGGTGAGACCGATATCGAGCGCTTTCGCCTGCTTCGTGGCGCCGGCCTGATAGGCCTGGAAGAAATCGCCGGCGGAGATGAAGGTGACCAGTGCCACTTTCACGCCGCCCTTGTCGAAAGGCGCGGGAGCGCCCGCAATTCCGGCAGCTTGAGCCAACCCGACCGGAATGGTGCAGGCGAGCAGGCTGGCGGTGATCAGTCCAAGAATGGAAGTCTTCATGAAGGTCCCCAGAAAAAACGCGCCAGCAAGGCACGTCTCCGGACCGCGGAACCGCCGCCGTCGCGCCTTGAGGAACGAATTCGCGAGAATACAGCGGCAATGGAACCATTCGGAACGCAGATTTTTCTCTTTCGAAGCGCGTCGTTGGCAAATGTTGCCGCTGGGCCTCGCGATCGGCGATGCCGTGTTGTCGACCATCGGGATGGTTGCCGGCGCTGCCGGCAAGCAGAAATGCCCGCCCGCCATTAACCCCGAATCGCCAGCCGCGAATCAAAAAAGAAGCCGTTCAAGGTTTCCCTTGAACGGCCGGTCGAGCCCCCTGCTCCCCTAAAACTCTGACTGAAGTGCTGCCGATCGTCGCGAAACGACCGCTTCTGGAGTGGTTTTTATGTGCCACGGGCCTCGCCTCGGCGCAACGTAAACCACTTGTTAACCTTAACGGCCCCGACCCGTGAACAAGTGTTAACGACGCTGGCACGCTTCCTGCTCCGCAACGCATGTAGGTCATCGGAGGGCGCCCTTCTGTTCACCGATGGGACATCAGACGACAGATTGCGCGGAGCAGCATAGCATGAACCAGAATGGATCGATCACGCTGTTCCACTATTGGAATCGCCTGCGTGACGGACGCCCTGCCCCGAAGCGTTCGGAGGTCGAGCCGGCCGACATCAAGTCGCTGCTGGCCGACACCTTTATCCTGGAACGGGACACGCGCGGGCAAGCCGTATTCCGGCTCGCCGGCACCAGGCTTTGCGCCTGCTATGGTCGCGAGCTCAAGGGGTTTTCCTTTCCGTCGCTGTGGCGCGAGAAGGATCAGCGGCTCGTCTCGCGGCTGATCCATGGCGTCTTCGAGCAGAAGTCGGTCGTGCTCATCACCTATGAGGGCTTCAGCCGCAACGGGCGCTCCAACAAGTTCGAACTGCTTGCCCTGCCGCTGGACGGCGGCGTCGAAAATCCGCGCTGCCTGGGCGTCATCAGCGCCGTGGAGAAGCCCTTCTGGCTGGGCGCCGACCCGATCACCGACGCGTTGATCGATTCGATCCGCGTCATCGACCCGGAAAAGGAACTCCTGAACAACCGTCCGGCGATCGATGTTCCCTCGCTCGTTCCCGATGAACTCGGGGCACCCGAGACGATCTCGGCGCTTGGTCGGGCGCGCCGCATCCGCCATCTCGTCGTCTTCGATGGCGGGCGCGAGGAATAATCCGCACTCTCGCCGCTTGATGTATGGCGCCGAAAGGCGCGCAGCGGTTTTGGGACAACGGCATGCATAAAAGGAAAGCCCTGGAGCGCCCGCTTTTCCCTTTGTTAACCCGCTTTGTTGTACTTCTTTGATGAAGTTCCTCGCATCGACGCGTGGGATGCCAAACGGGGTGTAGGCAGTCATGAGGTCAGCGGCGATCGACTATGCGCCGTCCCAAGCTGAAAGGCGCAACTTTCAGCGCGTCCGTGTCAAGATTTACGGACGCTTCATGCTGGAAGACCGCACCGAGCACCCCTGCCAGGTCGTCGACATGTCACCGGGCAATGTCGCGTTTCGCACCGACCGCATCGGCATGCCCGGCGAAAAAGTCATCGCCTACATCGATCATATCGGCCGCATCGAAGGCGTCGTCACGCGCACCTTGCAAGATGGTTTCGCGATGACCGTCATCGCGTCGGATCGCAAGAAGGACAAGCTTGCCGCGCAATTGACCTGGCTTGCCAACAAGCATGAACTCGATCTGCCGGAAGACCGTCGCCACGAGCGCGTCGCGCCGCGCAATCCGACCAGCGTGCTGCAGCTCACCGATGGCCGCCAGTATCAGTGCCGTATCATCGACCTGTCACTTTCCGGCGCCGCAGTCGAGATCGACGTCAAGCCGGCGATCGGCATCCAGGTCATGCTCGGCACCATGCGCGGCCAGATCGTCCGCCATTTCGAGGATGGCGTCGCCATCGAATTCGCCGTCATCCAGCGCCCCGAAACGCTCGATTCCGAATTCAACACGCCGCGCGCCTGACAAGGCATCAACGCTTTCATGAAACCGGCCCTTTGCGGCCGGTTTTTTGCGTTCACGACATTGCTGTTTGAGATGCTCCAGCCAAGCCTGAGGTCCTGGCTTGCAAGGCCTGCATAACATCGAGCTGGAAGGGCCAGCTTCGGAAAACCCCAAACAATTTAATACTCAAATGATTCAAATTTTATGTTTATTCTACTGGCGTTTTACTCAATATCTACTTCGCGCTTTTGCCTCAAATAAATCCACATGTGGCAATGTCTCCTTCGAACGGGGAGACTACAACAATGAAGAAAACGAGGGGCAAGCTGTTGCTGGCGGCAATGGCGATGCAGCTTTCCGCTTGGGGATCAGCATATGCCGCGGGACCGGCCTATATGCACACCGGCGGACGCACCACGCAGCCTGTCGGTCATTATGAATTCTGCCAGCGCATAGCCGGCGAATGCAGCGAAAAGACCCCCAAGGGCGCGCCGGTCGAACTGACCCGCAAACTATGGGCGGCGATCGTCAACATCAACAATTCGGTCAACACCCGCATCAAGCCGCGCACCGACATGGAAAACTACGGTGTCGAGGAATACTGGGCCTATCCCGACAATGGCTATGGTGATTGCGAGGATTACGCGCTGGAAAAGCGTCGCGAATTGATGGCTGTGGGCGTGCCCGCCGGCAACCTGCTGATGACGGTCGCGCGCCAGCCGAATGGCGACGGTCACGCGGTGCTGACCGTGCGCACCAGCCTGGGCGAATTCATCCTCGACAATCTGGAAACCAAGGTCCTGTCCTGGACGGACACCGACTACACCTATCTCAAGCGCCAGTCTGACCAGAATTCCGGTGTTTGGGTAACGATCAACGACGGCCGCTCCGATGCGGTCGCGAGCGTCCGCTAAAACAGAGATCAAGCGCGTCGCATGAATGTGACCCGCTTAAGGAGAAACCCGGTCGAGTCCCCACCCTCCCCGTCCCCAACGACCGGGTGAAAGGAGCCGGCCCCGTCCCCGGGCCGGCTCCGCCATTTCTGGCGGAGGCTGCTCGCGGACCAGCCAGCTTGGGGTAGGCTGGATGATCGCAATCTCATTCAGTCGAATCGTCTCGCCTTTCCACGTGCAGGAGATCGGCGCACTATAGGCCGTTGGATTTCGCCCCCTGGATCACCGCGATGTTGGAAATCCCGGAAGATCGATGCGAGCGTCATCGCCTGTTCAAGGCTATCGACGATGCCTTCAAGGCCGGCGATTTCGAGGGCCTCGGCGTGGCCCTGGGCGGCTCGCCCTGCTGGTTCGACGAGCGCATGCCGTTTGAGCTCGGCCTCGGGCATCCGCTGGAATATGCGATCTATTGGAGCCCTGTCGGCTTCATCTCGACCCTGCTGGATGCTGGCTCGGATCCGAACTATCAGGATCACGGCGGGTTTCCGTCCATCATTGCGGCGCTGTCCACCGACCGGGCCGACAGGCTGGACATCGTGCGGATATTGATCGACGGCGGAGCCGATCCCAACATGCGGGGTGTGAACGATTGGACGCCGCTTCACTATTCGGTGGCAATCCGCAGTGTCGATGCGATCCGCCTGCTTTTGGCGGCGGGCGCCGACCCGGCACTCGAAACCCGCATCGATGACTACAGGACGGCCGTGGAAGAGGCCGAGATTGCCGGTTTTGAAGCAGGTGCTTCATTGCTGCGCGATGCGATGACCGGGCGTGGTTCCAACGGTGAGTTGGGCCGCGATCAAGACGGTCGGCGACAGACATAGGCCAAACTGGCCTCAGACCTTCTTCAACCCAGCCTTGAAGCGCCTGCCGTTGGCAACGTAGTGCGCGGCCGAGCCGCGCAGTCTGGCGACGGCCGCGTCGTCCAGCACCCTGATTGCCTTGGCTGGCGAGCCGACGATCAGCGAATTGTCCGGAAATTCCTTGCCTTCGGTGACCAGCGCGCCGGCGCCGACCAGCGAATTCCTGCCGATTTTCGCGCCGTTCAGCACGATGGCGCCCATGCCGATCAGGCTGTTGTCGCCGATCGTGCAGCCATGCAGCAAGGCGCGGTGGCCGATGGTGCAGCCCTCCCCGATCGTCAGCGGAAAGCCGGGATCGGTGTGCATCACCGTATGTTCCTGCACATTGGTGTCGGCACCGATGACGATGGGCTCATTGTCGCCGCGAATGACGGCGCCGAACCAGACGCCGGCGTTGCGGCCAACGCGCACGTCGCCGATCAGCGTGGCATCGGGCGCGATCCAGTTGGTTTCCGCATCCGCGAAGCTGGGTTGTGTTCCATCGATCGCATAAAGCGGCATTTCCTGGTCTCCGAATCGTCTCAGGCTGGCCAGTCGGACCCTAGGAGACGGATTGTCCATGAGGCAATGGCAAGCACGACCACGCCCAGCGCCAGGACCCAGGCGATCGCCGTGCAGCCGCAGGACATCAGCGCTATCATCGAAATGCGGCGCTCGCGCCGGGCATCGATGGCATCGTTGACCAGCATGAAGGGCCCGGCACAAGCGGTGGCGAGCAGCGAGCGCAAGACATGGGACGGTGACACATAGGGTTCCGTGAAGGCGACCTTGCGGCCCGACACGAGTTCCATGGCCGATCCGGCCAACCCGCAGGCCGTCAGTCCGACGGCAAAAGCGAAGAGTGTGAGTTGCAGCGATCCCATCTTAACTTTCCATTTACCATGAAATTGCACAGTCGTTCCATGAAGGCTGCAAGAGCCATGCCGTGCGATGTGTGCCGCCCAGGGACACCGGAGGCGGACGGCGGCCCAGGATCCGAGGACTGAGATGAAGCAGGCAGCGCTCGCCAACGAACTCACCGTGGTCGATTCCAGGCTGATGAAGCGGGTGCTCTACGGGTTCGCGGCGCTGGCTCTGCTGTCGGCAGCGATCAGCCTTGGCGGCAAATGGTTCGGCCATTCGATCGCCATGGCCGGATACACCGACGACGCAACGGTTCACCAGGTGGTGATCGGCAACAACGTCATCGCCGTGCCGGCCAACACCATCCGCTTCGCCCAGGCCCGGCGCGACGGCATCGCCTCGCGGCTCGACCTCTATCTGCGCTATCCCCAGATGGACGGCTACAGCGAGGCCGCGCGCGACGACTTCAACCACACGGGGACAGCCAAGAACATCATCTTCCTGTCCTTCGAACAGCAGATGATGTCGCGTGACATGAGCGGCCGCTTCGCGCCGATCTACAGCGCGTTGATCACCCAACCCGGCATTGCGGGGCCCGGCGGCACGACGGTATACGGTTTCAATGAGAAATCAGGTTATTTGAACGAGGTGCTGGTTGTCGGCAAGCGCCCCGGCAAGGACCCGTTCGTGGCCCGTTGCCTGAGCGGACCGAGTGCCGACGAATCGCTGGCACCCTGCGAGCGCGACATCCACGTCGGCGACGAACTCAGCCTCACCTATCGCTTCCCAAGGGAGTTTCTGGGTGATTGGCAGGCGCTCGACGCGGCAATCGCCACTGAAGCCGGGCACGTTCTGAAGGCGGGACGTTAAGAACGCCTCAAGGGCCCCGGCTGGCCGGCCGCATGGAGCCGGCCGGGCGCCAAGATTTGCTGGCTCAGGCCAGATCGATGTCGAGGATCGCCATCGAGAAATTGTAGTCGCCGTCGTCCTCGTCCTTGAAGACGATGCCGAGGAATTCGTCGCCGACATAGACCTCGGCCGAATCGTCCTTGCGCGGCCGTGCCTTGACCTCGAGCTTGGGGTTCTGGAAGACGCGCTTGAAATAGGCGTCCAGCTTTCTGATTTCGTCCGGCTTCAACAGTCTTCTCCGATCATCGGGCTTGCTCGTTCGAACGCGCTTCTGGCACGTCGACAATGGCGATGTAAAGGCAAGCGGCCTGATAAGACGAGACAACCGCCGCTCATGCCCGCGGCCGGAATCCGGCAGCAGGCGGCGGCCTCGTGAAAATCAGATGTCGAAACTGACGACCTGATCCATCGTCTGCGACGGCAGAAGCTGGTCCATCTGGCGCGACGGCTGATCGCAGCCGGTCTCGCCGACGACGCGGGCCGGCACGCCGGCAACCGTCTTGTTGTGAGGCACTGGCGACAGCACCACCGAGCCTGCCGCGATCTTCGAGCAATGGCCGATTTCGATATTGCCGAGGATCTTGGCGCCGGCGCCGATCAGCACGCCGTAGCGGATCTTGGGATGACGGTCGCCGCCGGCCTTGCCGGTACCGCCCAGTGTTACGCCATGCAAGATCGACACATCGTCCTCGATGACCGCCGTCTCGCCGACTACAAGGCCGGTGGCGTGGTCGATGAAGATGCCCTTGCCGATGCGCGCGGCCGGGTTGATGTCAGTCTGGAAGACCGAGGACGAGCGGCTCTGCAGATAGAGGGCGAAATCCTTGCGGCCCTGGTTCCACAGCCAATGCGCCAGCCGATGGGTCTGGATGGCGTGAAAACCCTTGAAATAGAGCACTGGCATAATGAAGCGGTCGCAGGCAGGATCGCGATCGTAATAGGCCTGGATGTCGACGCGCACGGTCGTCGGCCAGTCCTTGTCGTCGGCCAACATGGATTTGAACGTCTGGCGGATGAGATCGGAGCCGATGTCCTGGTGGGCCAGCCGCTCGGCCAGCCGATGGATCACCGCTTCCTCCAGGCTGTCCTGGTTGAGGATGGTCGAATAGAGGAATGCGGCGAGCAGCGGGTCGCGATTGACAGCCTCCATCGCCTCATCGCGGATCGAGCGCCAGATCGGATCAACCGGCTTCAATGCGCTATGTCGGGAAATGCTGATGCTGTTCATCGCCGTCTCGTCCTGCGCCCTGCCGGGCTTGCCTGTTGTGCTTGCCTGCTGTCCGGCCGCACATATAAGCCAGATCATAGCACGATTGAACTCAATTTTCCTTAGTGCATTGTCAAATGGATTTGGTTCGCGGGAATTCAAGCAGCCATGGAAAACGAACCCTTGATCGACGACGCTCTGAAGAGCGAACTTTCAGCGCTCTACCGGGCGCCAGGCCGCCACTACCACAACCTTGCCCATATCGAGGCGATGTTGGCGCTGGCAGGTGAGTATCGAGGGTCGCTCGGCGATCTCGAAGCCGTCGAAGCGGCGATCTGGTTCCACGATGCCATCTATGACAGCAAGGCCAAGGACAACGAGGCGCAAAGTGCCCACCTCGCCGAAAAGAAGCTGGCGGGCCGCACAGATCGTTCGCGCCTCAACCGCATCTCGGCGATGATCGTCGCCACCGCCACACACCAGGTGCCGCCGTTTGACGACGCGACGAGCATACGGGACGCAAGCCTTTTCCTCGATATGGATCTGTCGATCCTGGGTGCCGCGCCGGACGTCTTCGACGCCTATGAGCGCGCCGTGCGGCGCGAGTACGCTTGGGTGGAGGAGCCTATGTGGCGGGCCGGGCGCAGTGCGGTGCTGAAGAATTTCCTCGCCCGCCCACACATTTTCCACACGGAGGAATTCCGGCAACGCTTTGAACGGCAGGCCCGGGAAAACATGGCGCGGTCGTTGGCGGCTCTCACCACAGGCTGAGGGCAGTCACGTCCCGCTTCCCTCGCCGCCCGCTCAGAGCGGATTTTCGGCATAGAACTCCAGCACGCGCTGCTTGAAGGTCTTGTCCCCGACGGCCAGCATATGGTCCCTGCCCTCGATGTGAAAGGCCCTGGCGTTCGGCATCAACGCCGCGAGTTCATCGGGCGAGCCGCCAATGTCGTCGGTCGTGCCGACAGCAACCAGCGTCGGCTGGGCGATGCGGGCAATATCCTCCTCGCTCAGCAGTTCGCGCGATTTGGCAATGCAGGCGGCCAATGCACGGCGATCGCTGCGGGTCTGGTCGGCGAAGGCGCGAAACGATCGGCCGCGCGGATGGCTTGTCGCGGCTGGATCATCGGCAAGCAGGGCGGCGGCGATCGGATCCCAATCGCCGACACCGTCGATCATGCCGATGCCGAGGCCGCCAAAGACCAGCGTTGCCACCTTGTCCGGATCCGACAGCGCCAGGAATGCCGCGATGCGCGCGCCCATCGAATAGCCCATGACATGGGCGCGCTCGATACCGAGATGGCCGAGCAAGGCGGCGGCATCCGAAGCCATCTTGGCCGGCGTGTAATCGGTCTCCTCATAGCTCTTCGACGACGAACCATGGCCGCGATTGTCAAAGGCGATGGCGCGGTAACCGGCATCGTTCAGCGTCTTGAACCAGCCGGGCGACACCCAATTGACATAATGGCTCGAAGCGAAGCCGTGGATCATGAGCACCGGATCGCCCTCGCCCGATGCCGGCTGGCGGTCGAGGAAGGCAAGGTCGAACCCGTCATGAGTGAAAAGCTGCATGAGCGAACCAGCCTGACCACTCAACCGCCGCCGCCATTAGGCGCATCGCCATTGTCGGCGGGCGGCATGCCGGGGCCGGACACCGTGCCCACGGCCGGGTGGCGCAACAGGTCGCCGTACTCGATGCCGTTCCTGGCGGCCGTGCCCGCCTTGAGCTCGAGCACGAAACGCACGGGGACACCGGGCGAAACTACGGCGTCGGATTGCGGCTCGCCGTGCTTGATCGCCCGGATCTTGCCGTCCTGGCCGACAAAGACCAGATCGAGCGGCATCGGGGTGTTGTGCATCCAGAAATTGACCTGCTGTGGCATCTCGAACACGAACAGCATGCCGTGGTCGTCCGGCATGTCCTGGCGATACATCAAACCGGCTTCGCGCTCTGGATCGGTGTCGGCGATTTCGATGGAAAAAGAGCGATCGCCGCCTTTCGTCACCACAACCAGTGGTGCCGGATCGACCGGGAGAATCATCGCCCGGCTGTCCGCCGAGGTCGGCCGGTCGGAATAGAAGAAAACGCCTGCGGCGACGATGACGGCAATCACGGCGCACATCACGCCCGCCGTCAGCCAATTCCTGTGAGCCATTCAAAATCCTCGACCGGAAATCGTCCTAGACCATGATCCCGAAAAGTGGAACCGGTTTTCAGACAAACGGAAACCGTTTGTCCAGAGATCATGGTCAAACAAGGAGGGAATAGAGCCCCATCCCGATGCTATCGGGATGGATCAGGCTCTAGTGCGAGACCGGCAAGGCTCTAGTGCGAGACCGGCAAGGTTCCCATATCGGGGTGAATTTCGGCGGCCATAAGGCCTTTGTCGCCGCGTCCGAAACGAACCAGAACGACCTGCCCAGGCCGAAGCTCGGTGATGCCATAACGGCGCAAGGTCTCCATGTGGACGAAGATGTCCTCGGTGCCCTCGCCGCGGGTAAGAAAACCAAAACCCTTGGTGCGGTTGAACCACTTCACCAAAGCGCGTTCGAGACCGCTTTCCGGCGTCACCGCGATATGGGTGCGCTGCTCCTGCATCTCGGCCGGGTGAACCGCGGTGGTGAGATCCATGGAGAGCACCCGGAAGGCCTGCAATCCGCGGTCGCCATGCTTGACGAGGCAGACTACGCGCGCGCCCTCCAGGGCCGTCTGAAAGCCATCCTTTCGAAGACATGTCACATGGAGGAGGATGTCGCCCGAAATGCCATCATCCGGGAGGATGAAACCATAGCCCTTGGCCACATCGAACCACTTGATGGCGCCGGCAATTTCGAGCAGGTCGGCGGTGTCGCCGCCTTCGTCACGCTGCAAGGCGTCGCCAAGGGGTCCGTCCCGCCCCATGAAAGAGGCCTTTTCCCCCATAAGAATGCCCCCTCTTTTTCAAGAACACCGCAACTGATTCTTGACACCAGATTAACACCGCGGCTTCCCGTGTGTGCAAGACCTGACGTGCCTTTTTTCACGGTTCATTGCGGGAATACCGGATTTGTTCTTTGCCGGCATTGCGCACTGCCGCACGATTGCCCTTTGACGGGGCCGACCCTATGTTGCACCGCAACGCAATTTATCGAGGAAATCACATGCGCTACCTCCATACCATGGTCCGCGTCGCCGACGTCGATGCCTCGCTCGATTTCTACTGCAACAAGCTCGGCCTCAAGGAGGTGCGCCGCTACGAAAACGAGCAAGGCCGCTTCACGCTGATCTTCCTCGCCGCATCGGAAGACGAGCAAAGCGGCATCGCCAACAAGGCGCCGCTAATCGAACTGACCTACAATTGGGATCCGGAAGACTACAAGGGCGGGCGCAATTTCGGCCACCTCGCCTATGAGGTCGACGACATCTACGCCACTTGCCAGCATTTGATGGACAATGGCGTCGTCATCAACCGGCCGCCGCGCGACGGCAATATGGCTTTCGTCAAGTCGCCGGACGGCATTTCGATCGAGCTTTTGCAGAAGGGACCGGCGAAGCCCAAGGCCGAGCCCTGGGCCTCGATGCCGAACACCGGTACCTGGTAGCGATCCCGCCATCTTGTGTGGGGCGGCCATGCTGACAGGCCGGCCGCCTTTGCCGTTTTGATCGACGGCACCTATCTACCTGCCTATCGCGCCTACCGGGTAAGGCGGGCGCTTACCAGGAGAATTCACCCATGCCGACCAGCCGTGCCGATGTTGCCACCGAACATGCCAGCCGCTACCTGCAGCAATTGTGCAAGCACTGGGCGCACAAATTTCCGGTCGAGTTCGATCCCGCCCATGGCACCATCGATCTCTCAATGGGCCGTACAGTTCTGGACGCAGACGCGGGCGCCCTTCATATCGCGGTGACGACTGACGAGGGCGGCTCGCTCGAGCGCCTGGAAAGCGTCGTCGCCGATCACATCAAGCGCTTTGCTTTCCGCGAAGAACTGACCTTCGACTGGAAACCCGCGCCGGCAGCGTAAGTGTTTATTTGAGCATGACCTCTAGAAAAACGGTTTCCGTTTGTCCGGGAAAACCGGCATCCACTTTTCGGGATCATGCTTTACTTCCCACCGGCCTCAGCGGCCATCTCCATCAGCGCCCGCACCGAGCGCCGGTTGCGCGCGGTGCCCGGCACTTTCAGCGTGCGCGGGATCAGCCCGGCAAACACCGATTTGCCCAGTCCGTCCGGCGCGCTGAGGTAGAGCACGTCGCCCTTGATCTCGAAGCGCTCGGGCCCAGTGCATTTTTCGGCCAGCCGCGCCACCTCGTCGGCGGTCGGCTCGCGCTCCAGCACATAGGCGTGCAGCTTCGTGTGGTCCGCAGCCACGTCCGGATAGGGATTTTCGTTCACCAGCCGCTCGAACCATGAGAGATCGCGCACCATGATGCGCGAATAAAACCCCCATTTCTTCTCGAAGGCTGCTTCGAGCTGTTTCGTCAGCGTGACCGCGTCGCCCTTTTTCGCCCGGAACACGGCATTTCCGCTCTGCACATAGGTGGCGACATCGGAAAAGCCCAGGTCCTCGAAGAACGACCGCAACTCCGCCATCTTGACGATGCGGTTGCCGCCGACATTGATGCCGGAAAACAGCGCGACGAAGATTTTTCCGGCATCGCTCATATGATAAACCCGGCCAATGTCTCGTTGTCGGTAATGTCCTGGTACTGGACGCCTTCGGCCTCGAAATTCGCCTTGAGCAGGTCGAAATTGCGGCGGTCCTTGGTTTCGATGCCGATCAGAACCGAACCGAAATTGCGCGCCGATTTCTTCAGATATTCGAAACGGGCGATGTCGTCGTCAGGACCGAGCATTTCGAGAAAGTCGCGCAGCGCGCCCGGCCGCTGCGGAAAGCGGATGATGAAGTATTTCTTCAGGCCCTCGAAGCGCAGCGCCCGCTCCTTGACGTCGGGCAGCCGCTCGAAATCGAAATTACCGCCCGAAACCAGGGCAACGATGGTCTTGCCCCTGATCTCCTTCCTGGAGAAATCCTTCAGCGCATCGATCGCCAGCGCGCCGGCCGGCTCCAGCACGACGCCCTCGACGTTGAGCATCTCGATCATGGTGGCGCAGAGCCGGTTTTCCGGGATCAGCCGCACAGTGTCGGCCGGAAAATCCTTGAGATGCCGCAACGGCTCGCGGCCGATCTCGGCCACCGCCGCGCCGTCGACGAAATTGTCGACCTTGGCGAGTTTGAGCCGTTTTCCCGCAGCGAGGCTCTCGCGCAGGCTTGGCGCGCCGGCCGGCTCGCAAAAGACGAAGCGTGCTTCCCGGCCCTGATCGGCGAAATAATGCGTGACACCGGCGGCAAGCCCGCCACCGCCAACCGGCAGCATGATGATGTCAGGCATGCGGGCGCCCGGCATCTGATCCGCGATCTCATAGGCAACGGTCGCCTGCCCCTCGATGATGTCCTTGTGGTCGAAGGGCGGCACCATGTGGGCGCCGGAACTTTCGGTGAATTCGAAGGCAGCGCGATAGCAATCGTCGAAAAAGTCGCCGACCAGCCGGATCTCGACGAAATCACCGCCGAACAGCCTGGTCTTGTCGATCTTCTGCTGCGGTGTCGTCACCGGCATGAACACCACGCCCTTCTTGCCGAAATGGCGGCAGACGAAAGCAAAGCCCTGCGCATGGTTGCCGGCGGACGCGCACACGAACAGTTCGGCCTCGTTGCCGGCCGCCAGCGTCTTGCGGAAGAAGTTGAAGGCGCCGCGGATCTTGTAGGAACGCACGGGCGACAGATCCTCGCGCTTGAGCAGCACCCGCGCACCGGTCTTTTTCGACAAATAGTCGTTTTCCTGCAGCGGCGTTTCCGGGAAGATCTGACGGATCGCGGCGGCAGCGGAAGCGACGCGGGAAGAAAAACTGTTCATTGGAAAACCACCTCGCGCCGCATGTCGTCTGCGGACCTCTATCATTGATTGGCGCGCACGCCGTCAGTTGCTGAACGCCGTGACATGATGCAGCTCGATCCCGCCTATTGCATATCCCGCCCCGCGACGCCATCGTCCCGCCATTCCTGTCCTTCCGCAACGGGAATTCACGAAACGCTTGCAAGCACTTGAAGGCGTTTGTTCACGCTTTCCGCAGCGATCGGCCTGGAATCCCTGTCCTTACCGGGATCGGCGCGCCGACCGTGATGCCGCTCATTGCGCGCACCACGCGGGCGTTCCGCCCGCCATTTTGGCTTTCGCGCAACAGTGCGGTGGCTGCAGCCGCGCGCTGATCACATTTCGACTGGACACGACTTAGTTCCGCCGCACTCTCACTGTCCGGGAGGTGTCGCGGGGGTAGACAGGCCTTTCGGCCGGAGTTGGAATTTCAAGCGTGCCTTTGAAGAAGATCTTTACCGTTGTCCTTGCCTTGTTCGTCACCGGCTGCGCCGGCTCGCAAACACAGGAACTGCTGGGTAGCGCCATGGTGTCCGCCCCGGTGACGGAGATCGCCGGCAACCACAGCATCTTCATCGCCACGACGCGCAAGAAATCCGACGATCCCAATAAGGTTTTCGACGGCGAACGCTCGGCGACGCTTAACTACGCCCGCGTCAACGTCACGGTTCCGGGGATCCACGAGACCGGCCAGATCGAGCGGCGCTCGCGCGGCAAATCGGACGACCCGGCCAAATATTTCATGGCTTCCGAAGTCGTCGGCTACGACACGCAGCCGAAATTCTCCAGTGCCCTCAACGCCGACATCGCGGCGCGTGGCGGCCGCGTCATGGTCTTCGTGCATGGCTACAACACCGGCTTCGACGCCGCCGTCTATCGCCTGACCCAGATTGTCCATGATTCCGGCTATCCCGGCACGCCCGTGCTGTTTTCCTGGGCATCGGGCGCCAGGACCACTGACTATGTCTACGACAAGGAAAGCGCCAGTGCTGCCCGCGACCAGCTGGAAGTGACTCTCAGGATGCTGCAGCAGTCGGGCGCCCGGCGCATCGACATCGTCGCCCATTCAATGGGAACCTGGGTGACCATGGAAACGCTGCGCCAGATGGCCATCAGCGGCGACCGCGATCTCGGCGGCAAGCTTGGCGACGTGGTGCTGGCCTCGCCCGACATCGACGTCGACGTGTTCAAGAGCCAGATGCGGCGCTACGGCAAGCCCGACAAGCCGTTCATCCTGCTGTTGTCCGACGACGATCGGGCACTGAGGCTCTCCGGCCTGATCGCCGGTTCGCGGCCGCGCGTCGGCGACTACAAGGATGCCGCCGATCTTGCCTCCTACGGCGTCACCGTCGTCGACCTCTCCAAGGTCAAGGGAAGCGACAGCTTCAACCATACGAAATTCGCCGACAATCCAACGCTGGTGAAGATGATCGGCCAGCGGCTGCGCGAGGACGATGGCTTTGCCAGCGACCGTGACGTGACCGACCGCATCGGCCTGCTTGGGCAATAGATGCGGTGCCGCGGTTTCGCCGCCGTGCCTGTTCACCATTGCGAACGCATGGACTCTTTTTGAACTGGACCGCGCCGGCCTCTGGCTTTATCGGAATAGCCAGCGACGTCATGCGTTTGACGTCCCCCTTTGCGGGAGCCAGCGTGTGACCGTGCGGTCGAAGAGCTACCTCGTCGTTGCATTCGCGCTCGCCGTCACCGGCTGCGCCGGCCGGAATGCGCATGACCTGCTCAACAGGACGACGGTCTCGGCGCCCGCTTCCGATATCGCGGCCACGCATGAGATCTTCGTCGCCACGACCCGCCAGAAGGCAACCAAGGATCCACGGCAGGTGTATGACGGCGATCGTTCGCTGACCACCAGCTTTGCCCGTGTCGACGTCACCGTTCCCAAAAGCCATCAGGTCGGCGCCATCGAACGGGCCAAGGGATCCGCAAACAGCAATCCGGCCAAGGATTTTACCGCCAAGGACGTCACCTTCTACGAAGGCGCGCCGCAATTCGCCAGGGCGGTCGGCGCCGACATCGCCATGCGCGGCGATCGTGCGCTGGTTTTCGTGCACGGCTTCAACAACGGCTTCGATGACGGCATCTACCGGCTGACGCAGATCGCGCACGATACGAAATATCCCGGCACGCCGGTGCTGTTCTCGTGGGCGTCGAGCGGCAAGACCACCGGTTACATCTACGACAAGGAAAGCGCCAACGCGGCGCGCGACGACCTTGAAGCGACGCTCAGGATGCTGGCCAAGACCAAGGTCAAGAGCATCGACATCATCGCCCACTCGATGGGAACCTGGGTGACCATGGAGGCGCTGCGCCAGCTCGCCATCACTGGCGATCGCGATCTCGACGGCAAGCTCGGCTATGTTATCCTGGCCTCGCCGGATATCGATGTCGACGTGTTCAAGAAGCAGATGATCCGCTACGGCAAACCCGACAAGCCGTTCGCCATTCTGCTCTCCGGCGACGACCGCGCGCTCAAGCTTTCGTCCCTGATCTCCGGCGACAAGCCGCGTGTCGGCGACTACGGGAACGCCGCCGACCTTGCCAGCTATGGCGTGTCTGTCGTCGACCTGACCCAGGCAAAGGGTGGCGACCGCCTCAACCATGCCAAATTCGCCGACAACCCGATCATGGTGCAATTGCTCGGCGACCGGCTGCGCGCACCGGCGGGCCTCGCATCGGACGAACCCGGCCCGACACAGCTCAACAATATCGGCCAAGGGCTCGGCAAAGCCGTCGGCTCGGTCGCCGAGATCGTCATCACCACGCCGTTCAAGGTTCTGACCATAGCCACCGGCGGGTGAGCGAGCCACCAGCCAGGATTGGTCGAGATTCAGGTCAGGCCGAGCCGAAAATGGTGGTTTCCGAGAACCGGAGCGGAGCGTACTTTTAAGTACGTGTTGGGGTGGACGGCCCCCGACGG
>NZ_JAMYQF010000035.1:0-70436 GCF_040320745.1 Mesorhizobium sp. M0621
TCAGCCTGCCAGCAGTGGCGCGCTGATCAGCCCGGCCCATGCCGGAGAGCACGGCGACCAATGCCGCCAGCTACACCACGCCGCGGGACACGATCTACGCGAGCACCGGAAGCGCAGAGAACCTCCATTTGCAGGCCGGTCTCACCCGAATATCAATAGATCCGAAAAAAGGCCGGCAAGGGAATGAACCCTCGCCGGCCTGCCTCACCCGCCCGTTGGTCGGTTTCCCCTGTCAGAACGATCCCATCTGAAAGAAACCGGCCGTCATCACCACTACCGGTTACCGCCCAGCGCCGAGGCAAGGCGCACAAGCGAGAGGAACTCGGACCTGTACCCAAACGGGTCGGCTCCTCGAGCGGCAGTGGCAATCTCCATGATCTTGTCGTAACCGAACTTCGCGGTCGCATCCTCGTCGCGCAGCTTCTGGCCGAAGGCCGCAACGGCGACGGAGAAACGCTGGTCGGTGCTGGCTTGGTCAAAGGACGAAATCTCGTTGGCCGAGGTCACCGGCGTGGTGATCAGCTTCGAGACGTCTTCATTGGGCAGCTTGTAGCGTATCTTGACGAAGGCATATTCGTCCGCATTGGCGATGCCGCCATTGTCCACCGACGCCTGGCCATAGCGCAGCGGATCGATCTGCTCGCCACCACTGCCTTTCGGCGTGATCTCGTAGATCGCGGTGACAGAATGGCCCGAACCAATATCGCCGGCATCGACGCGGTCATTGTTGAAATCCTCGCGGTTCAACGCCCGGGTCTCGTAGCCGATCAGGCGATATTCCGAGACCTTGTTCGGGTTGAACTCGACCTGGATTTTCACGTCCTTGGCGATGGTGAACAGCGTCGAGGATGCATCCTCGACCAGCACCTTCTCCGCCTCGGCAAGCGTGTCGATATAGGCGGCGGTGCCGTTGCCGTTCTGGGCGATGGTCTGCATCATCTGGTCGTTCAGATTGCCGCGGCCGAAACCGAACACCGACAGAAAGACACCAGTCTTGCGCTCGCTCTCGACCAGCCGCTTCAGATCATCGTCGTCGCTCTGGCCGACATTGAAGTCGCCGTCGGTAGCCAACATCACCCGGTTGACGCCGTCCTTGACGAAGGATTTTTGCGCCAACCTGTAGGCTTCCTTGATGCCTGCTTCGCCGGCCGTGCTACCGCCAGGCGTCAAATTGTCGATGGCACGGAGAATCTTGTCCTTTTCGGACGCCTTGGTCGGCTCCAGGACTGTGCCCGCGTCACCCGCGTAGGTGACGATAGAGATGGTGTCGTCCGCCTTCAGCTTGCTGACCAGCAGCCGGAAAGCCGATTTGAGCAGCGGCAGCTTGTCCGGCTCGTCCATCGAGCCCGAGACATCGATCAGGAAGACCAGATTGGCCTTCGGCTGCTCGGTCGGCTTGACGTCAAACCCCTTGATGGCGACATGCATCAGCCTGGTGTGCGTGTTCCACGGCGTCGGCATCACGCTGACGGTCGAGTTGAATGGCGTCGAGGCCGAATCCGGCCCCTTCCAGTCATAGGGGAAGTAGTTGATCATCTCCTCGACGCGCACCGTATCGGCCTGCGGCACGAAACCTTCCTTCAGCGAGCGCCGCACAAAGGAATAGGAAGCCGTGTCGACATCGATCGAGAAGGTCGAGACCGGGTCTTCGAGCGCGGCATGCACCGGATTGGTCTTGAAATCCTCGACGCGGTCGCGGTTTTCCGGTTGCGGTTGCACCTGGTCGGCCGGCAAGGTCGACGGCGGCGGCACCATCAGCTTGGACTCGGCCGGCATGCGGGCGGCCCGAGAGGTGCTGGGTGCGCTTACGGCGCCATCCAACGCGAATTCACCTGTCGGTGCCGGTGGCGCGGGTTCGGCCGGCACGCCGCCTCCCAGCGCGTCCTGTCGTGGAGCGCCACTTGAAATCGCCGATTCCTGCTGGGCCGTACCGCCGGCGGCAACGGTCGATTCGGATTTCGGCGGCGAGACCGGGGCTACAAGCGCATCGGTCGCATCGCGGCTTTCCACATCGGCGTCGGCCTTCTTGTCTTTCTCCAGCTCGGTGCGAACCGGCTTCGGCTCGGCGGTCGTCGGCTTCAGGGTCGCCGGCTTGTCGGCCAGCGTCTCACTGATCTTCTCGTCGCCGCCGAATTTGGGCGGCTGCTCCCTCAGCATATGGAAGGTGGCGTATCCGGCGATCGGCAGGGCGACGAGCCCGGCAAGGGCCGGCGTGGCAATGAGTTTCTTTTGCATGATCTCGCTCCAGAGCTTTTGTGCTCGCTCTGTGAGACGAAGCCCGCCAACCGATCCTTGGGTGACAGCAGAAATATTTTCCTGATCGTATGCGCGCAGAGCAGCCTCAAAGGCACGGGCCTTCGCGCGCTCGCCCGGCGCCGGCGCCGCGATATCGCGCAGTCTCTTGAGTTCGTTGTCGTCGACCATGGTCACACTTCCCCGGCCGTGCGCATCAGCGTCTTCAGCCGTTTCTTCGCTTCATGGATGTGCCAGGAAACCGTCGTCTCCGAGATCGCCATCGCCTCGGCGGTCGCCGCATGGCTCAACCCTTCGCCATAGACCAAAAGCACCGCGTCGCGCTGCTTGTCCGGCAATTGCCGCACCGACGCCCACAGCGCCTCGGCCGGGTCTTCCGGTTCAACCGAAGCCTCGCCCGAGATCATGCTGTAAGCGCCAAAGGCTTCAGTCTTGACCGCTTCGCGGGTGGTCTTGCGCATGACATCTCGCGCGGCGTTCATCGTCACGGAATAGAGCCATGTCGTGAAGGCGCCGCCGCCGCGATAGGTGCAGATCGCCTTGCCGAGCCGGACGCAGACTTCCTGGGCAATGTCTTCGGCGTCGGCCTTCTTGCCGCACCAGCGATAGGCGGCGCGATAGACGAAGTCGTAGTGACGCTCCAGCAATTTGCTGAAGGCCCCCCTGTCTCCGCCCTTCGCTCGCCCGATCAGTTCGGCGTCGGAGGCTTCGCTCTCATCCAGCATCATTGCCATCATTTGCCTGTTGGACGAAGGCTAATGGCTAATCCTTGGGGCAATGGAAAGATTTTTTTGGAAACGGTCGAATCGTGATCATCGACGCCCCCGCTTGACACATCCATATCTCGGCGGTTATACGTCAAACCAATAGCCACTGGGTTATCGATCCCAAATGACCAACGCTCACGATGTCCTCTTCAGAACGCTCTCCGATCCGACGCGTCGGGCGATCTTCGAGCGCCTGTGCCGGGAAGGCGAGCAGACGGTCGGCGCTTTGACGGCTCAGTCGGGCGTCTCGCAACCGGCGGTGTCGAAGCATCTCGGTCTTCTCAGGCAGGCCGGGCTGGTGCGCGATCGTCATGAAGGACGACAGACCCATTACAGCGCCCAGCTCGCAGCACTTTCCCCACTGACCGACTGGACGAACCAGATGAACGCGTTCTGGCAGAGCCGGTTCGACGATCTCGAAAATTTGCTCAAAAGAATGGACCAATGACCAGTACAGCGACTGAAACGCGCTCCGTCATCGTCGAACGTGAGATCCCCTATCCGCCGGAAAAGATCTGGCGCGCGCTCACCCAACCGCATCTGATCGAGGAGTGGCTGATGAAGAACAACTTCAAGCCAGTCGTGGACCATCGTTTCAATCTCAGCGCCGACTGGGGCGGCGTCGACTGCCAGGTCCAGACGGTCGAGCCCAACAAGACGCTATCCTACACCTGGGACACCAAGGATCTCGAGAGCGTGGTCACCTGGACGCTCACCGCTACAAACACGGGAACCCATCTGCGCATGGAGCAGACGGGCTTCCGGCCGGATCAGCAGCCATATTTCCGCGGCGCCACGGTAGGCTGGCAAAAGTTCCTTACTGCCCTGGAAGGCGTCCTGGCGCGGCTGGATTGAAACCGCCGCAAGCGGATCGATGAGTCCGCTTCGGCTCGTTTTTGACGGGAGGCCTCATTGGACTGGAACAAGTGGATTCGGCAAATTCATCGCTGGCTGTCGATTATCTTTACGCTGACCGTCATCGCCAACTTCGCCACCATGGCATATGGGCAACCACCCGCTTGGGTGGTCTATTCACCGCTCTTGCCACTCTTGCTGCTGCTGTTCAGCGGCCTTTACATGTTCGTGCTGCCCCATATCGCCAAGGGGCGCGGCGCGCAGCGTGCGGGCGGATAGGAGTGGGCAGAATGGCCAAGCTGGGACAATCGACCAGCGCCGCACCGATCCTGCTGTCGGGCGGCAACCCGCAAATCGCCAAGGGTGATGGCGACGCCCCTGTGCAGGCATACATCGCCGCAATGCCGGGCTGGAAGCGCGGCCTAGGCGAGCGCCTCGATGCGCTCATCGAGCGAAACGTGCCTGACGTGCGCAAGGCCGTACGATGGAACCCGCCTTTCTACGGCATCGAGGGCCAGCGCTGGTTCGTGTCGTTCCATGTCTTCACCCATTACGTGAAGGTGACCTTCTTCAGCGGCATGTCGTTGCAGCCGATCCCACCCGGCGGCACGGCAAAGAGCAAGGATGTGCGCTGGATCGACATCCGCGAAGGCGACCGGTTCGACGAGGTGCAGATGGCGGACTGGGTGAAGCAGGCCGCCGCCCTGCCCGGCTGGATCCCGTAGCGACCGAATGCGACAGAGGAGAAAGAGCGATGAAGATCAAGCTGACCAGCGTCTATGTGGACAACCAGGAAAACGCTCTGCGCTTCTATACCGACGTGCTGGGCTTCACCAAGAAGACCGATTTCAGCAACGGACCCTATCGCTGGCTGACCGTTGCATCGGCGGAAGAGCCTGATGGAACCGAGCTGCACCTCGCGCTCAACGACAACCCGGCCGCCAAGGCCTATCAGGAAGCCATCTTCAAACAGGGCCAGCCTGCGGTTATGTTCTTCACCGACGACGTCAAGGGCGATTACGAGCGCATCAAGGCGAAGGGCGGCGAGTTCACCATGCCGCCGACCGAGGTCACCGGCTCGACCATTGCCCAGCTGAACGACGGCTGCGGCAACCTCGTTCAGATCACCCAGCTGGCGGGCTGGTAACGGGCGGCAACTAAAACACCGTCGAGGCACAGGAAGGCACCCAATGAACCCATCCGAACAGATCGACCAGCTGATCGCCGGCCTCAAGGACTGGCGCGGCGAGACGCTCGCCGGCATCCGCAAGACCATCCTTGCAGCCGACCCGGACATCGTCGAGGAGTGGAAGTGGATGGGGAGCCCGGTATGGTGCCTCGACGGCAACATCGTGGTCGGCAACGCCCACAAGGACAAGGTGAAGCTCACCTTTTCCCACGGCGCGAGCCTGCCGGATCCCGACAAGCTGTTCAACAACGGTTTTGGCGGCAAGGTGTGGCGGGCTATCGATATCCTTGAGGGTGACAAGCTCGATGAGGGAGCCCTGAAAGACCTTGTCCGGGCCGCCATCGACTACAACCAGGCCAAAAGGAAGCAGAAAGCGGCTATGGCTGCTTCGGTGAAGGCGAGGAAGTAGCGAGCCTAAGCCGCTTGGCCCGCCACCCAGCCCGACGACCACGCCCACTGGAAATTATAGCCACCCAGCCAACCCGTGACATCGGCGGCTTCGCCGATGAAGAACAGGCCCGGCACGGATTTCGCCTGCATGGTCTTCTGGTCGAGTCCGTTGGTGTCGACCCCGCCCAGTGTCACTTCGGCGGTGCGGTAGCCCTCTGAACCGGCGGGCTTGATACGCCATTGATTGACCGCGGCGGCGACGGTCTTGATCTGGGCGTCGGAAAGATCGGCGAGGTTACCGTCGATCCCGGTTCGCTCAGCGATCGACTGCGCAAGCCGCTTCGGCAGATAGTTTGCCAGCACCGTCTGCACAGCCTGTCGTCCATTGCCGCGCTTGGCGGCGCGAATGAGGTCCGCCACATCGACTCCCGGCAGCATGGCGATGCGGATTTCGTCGCCCTCGCGCCAATAGGACGAGATCTGCAGGATGGACGGTCCGCTGACGCCGCGATGCGTGAACAGCATCGCTTCGGCGAACCGCGTCTTGCCGCAGGCGACTTCCGCGTCGACGGCGTTGCCAGCCAGGGGCGCCAACCGCTCGAGCGTGTTTGCGTCAAAGGTCAGCGGCACCAGCGCCGGCCGCGTTTCGACAACGGCAAGGCCGAACCGTTCGGCGAGCTCATACCCGAATCCGGTCGCCCCCATCTTGGGGATCGACTTGCCGCCACAGGCCACAACAACGGACTGGCACGTGACCGTGCCGGTGGAGAGGGTGAGCATAAACCCCTCGGCGGTTTTGCGGACATCCGCGACGCTGGTCGACAGGGCCAGATCCACGCCCCTGCCCTGCATTTCCGAGACCAGCATGTCGATGATCTGGCGTGCGGAGCCGTCGCAGAACAATTGCCCCAGCGTCTTCTCGTGGTAGGCAATGCGGTGGCGTTGGACGAGCGCGATGAAATCGCGCTGTGTGTAGCGGCTGAGCGCCGAAATGCAGAAATGTGGATTGCCCGAGAGAAAATTCTTCGGGCTGGCATTGACGTTGGTGAAATTGCACCGGCCGCCGCCTGAGATGCGGATCTTTTCGCCGGGCATTGCCGCATGGTCGAGGATCAGCACCGAACGGCCGCGCTTGGCCGCCTCCACGGCGCACATCATTCCGGCGGCACCGGCGCCGATGATCACGACATCATAGGATCGCATCAGGCTATTCGTTCCCGCTCGACCCGCTCATCCGGGGCCACGCCATTTGTGCTGCCTGATACCGCGAACGGACCAGACAGCCAACAGGCAAGAACCGCTGTGGAAGAGTTTAGATCAGCGTCTCCGCGAACAGCGTCGTCAATCGCTTCCAGTGGCGCTCGGCGCCCGTGGCATTGAAAACGCGATGATCGGGCACGCACCAGCCATGCGCCATGCCGGCATAGTTTTCCAGCACATGGTCGACTTCCGCCACCCTGAGCGCCTCGGCCAGCCGCGCCGACTGTTCCGGCGGAAAACTCCCATCGACACCGGATGTGCCGACATAAACCCGCGCCTTGATGGAGGCTGCCTTGCGATGCGGGCTGTCGGCGGCGTCGCTGGCCAGATTGCCGCCATGGAAACTCGCGGCCGCTTTTATTCTGTCGGGATAGGTTGCGGCGGCATTCAATGATCGACCGCCGCCCATGCAATAGCCCACTGTGCCGATCGGTCCGGTGATGCCCTCGGCAGCCAGTGCGTCGAGGAATGCAGCGCTGTCGCTGATGGTCATCTCCTGCGTCGTGCCGCTGACCAGTGCCGTCAGCGCCGCCTTGGTCTTTTCCTCGACGAAGGCGGTCTTGGCGTCAAACGGCCCGTAAGGCGCGTTGCGGTAGAACAGGTCCGGCAGCAGCACTGCATACCCTTCATTCGCCAGCCGCTCGGCCATGCTGTCGAGCGCCGACCGCGGACCGAAGGCGTCCTGATAGAGAATGACGCCGGCCTTGGCCGGAGATGCGTTTGCCGCACGGAACAGACCCGCCCTTGCCACGCCATCCCTGGTCCGGATCTGGAGGTCCTGTTTCGTCATCGTCCACTCCGTTCATCGAATGCGCGATACATATCGGCGCGAGACGCTGGGGCAAGGCGTTCCCTGAGCCCAACAGTCAACATTTCGTGCAGGATTGCGTGGCGAATTACAGATCCGCGAATGCCGCCATGTGAAAAGCCTGAATCTCAGGCGGATAGCGATAGTCTGCGCCATAGGGACAGGCATTTCGATCAAGGCAACCGCCGCTGCGGCACGGCTCGCCATTCACCCCTCGCACATGCGCCAGACAGGATTGATAGGCGAAGCCTTGCGGGGAATAAGCGTCGACCGGGCAGGATTTCAGGCAGGGTTTTTCGACACAGATGTCGCAAAGATGGGGCGCTACCTCAGCGGCTTGAACCGGAATCCTCTCCTCGAACAGCAGCGCACCGCGATAGGCATGCCAGAGCCCGTATCGCGGATGCATGAGGATGCCGAGCGGCGACGGTCTCAGCCCCTCCGCCCGCATCGCCCATTGCTGGAACGGCAGATAAGGCTTGTCGGAAGGCGAAACGGCCCGCGCCCCGAATGTCTCCGCCACGGCGCCGATCACTTTGCGCGACCAGGTGTCGAGCGGATTGGGGATTTTCTGCGGTTGCTGTTCCCACCAACGCAGGAAATGCGGCCAGGGCGCGGCACCCGCCTGCCCCACCAGCAGAACGGATCTTGCCGGCGCGCCTGGCGAGCCGGTCACCGGCGCCTCACCCGGCGTAAAATTGAAACCGCCACGAAGAACAAGGCCGTTAGCGAGAAGCGCCTCAGCAATACGGTCAACGCTGCCGGCGGCGGGCGCAATCATTCCTTCTTGACCGGATCGGAGAACGCGCTCCGCCAGACTTCCTTGTGGATGATGTTGGCGACTTTAGCCCCGCCTGACTCGGGCTCCTTTCAAGTGAAGGCGTCGGGCATCGACCCCTTCTTCTTGGCGATGAAGTCCTTCAAGGCTTCATCGATGCTCGGATCGAGGTGAGGCGCCTCGTAGCTTTCCAGCCAGCGGCGGGCGAGTTCGTTGGCGCGCTGCGGCGCGGTCTTCTCGCCTTCGGCCAGCCACTGCTCGTAGGAATTGTTGTCGGCGATGTTGGAGCGGTAGAAGGCAGTCTGGAAATTCGCCTGGGTGTGGTCGCAGCCAAGATAGTGGCTGCCCGGCCCGACCTGGCGGATGGCGTCCATCGCCTGGCCGTTTTCCGACAGGTCGACGCCTTCGGAAAACTTCTGCGTCATGCCGAGCTGGTCGATGTCCATCATGAACTTTTCGTAGCAGGAGGCGAGCCCGCCCTCGAGCCAGCCGGCCGAGTGAAGCACGAAGTTGGTGCCGGCCAGGATGGTCGAGTTCAGCGTGTTGGCGCTTTCATAGGCCGCCTGTGCATCCGGAACCTTGGACGCGCAGAGCGAGCCGCCGGTGCGGAACGGCAGGCCGAGACGGCGCGCCAGCTGTGCAGCGCCATATGAAACCAGCGACGGCTCCGGTGTGCCGAAGGTCGGCGCGCCCGACTGCATCGAGATCGACGAGGCGAAGGTGCCGAACAGCACCGGCGCGCCCGGCCGGATCAGCTGCGTGAACGAAGCACCGGCCAGCACTTCGGCCAGAACCTGCGTCAGCGTGCCGGCAACCGTCACCGGGCTCATCGCGCCGGCAAGGATGAACGGCGTGACGATGCAGGCCTGGTTATGGCGCGCATAGACCTTCAGCGCGCCGAGCATGGTCTCGTCGAACACCATCGGCGAGTTGGCGTTGATCAGGCTGGTCAGCACCGTATTGTTCTCGACGAAATCGTCGCCGAACACGATCTTGGCCATGGCGACGGTATCTTCGGCGCGCTCCGGCGCGGTCACCGAGCCCATGAACGGCTTGTCGGAATATTTGATGTGGCTGTAGATCATGTCGAGATGGCGCTTGTTGACCGGCACGTCGACCGGCTCGCACACCGTGCCGCCCGAATGGTGGATCGACGGCGCCATATAGGCGAGCTTCACGAAATTCTGGAAATCCTCGATCGTCGCGTAACGCCTGACACCATCGAGGTCACGCACGAAGGGCGGTCCATAGACTGGCGCAAAAACGGTGGCATTGCCGCCGATCTGCACCGAGCGCTCGGAATTGCGGGCGTGCTGGGTGTAGACGGACGGCGCGGTCTTGAGCAGTGAACGGCAGAGCCCCTTCGGAAAGTGCACGCGCTCGCCCTTGACGTCGGCGCCTGCCTCTTTCCACAATTGCAGCGCCTCCGCGTCGTCCCGGAAGATGATGCCGATCTCCTCGAGCACCGTGTCGGTATTCTTCTCGATCAGCGCCAGGCCTTCCTCGTCCAGCACCTCATAAACGTTGATCTTGCGCTTGATGTAGGTGAGCTGCGTGCCCGGGCCACCGCCCGAACGTGCTGCCCGCCGGGCAGCAGCCCCGCCGCTGGCGCCGCGCCCACGTCGCGCGTTTGACGCTTCCTGATCGACTGCCGCGTGTTCGCTCATGGTGGTTCTTCCCTGAATCTGTTCTTGTCTGGAATCCATAGCGGCTGCCTCTCGCCGCTTCTTGCCAGATCGTAGCCATGCACCCTATTCGAAACGGCCCGCCAGCGCCAACGCCTGTCGCAAAATCGACAAGAATTCCAAGAGATTTGCGGTCGCTTTCCTTTTGCGGGAAGTCGCAAATCAGCTATGGATACATGCCCCCAGCGGGTTAGGAATGACCGTGAATATTTTGTGCCTTGCGACGCAGTCGCGATGCCGGCAGGAGTTCGATACAAATGTCCGACGACGAGATCATCCTTTCCGAACTTTCCGACGACGAGTTGGTGCAGCAGATGCACGACGATCTCTATGACGGGCTGAAGGAAGAGATCGAGGAAGGCACGAACATCCTGCTCGAGCGCGGCTGGGTGCCCTACAAGGTGCTCACCGAGGCGCTGGTCGAAGGCATGCGCATCGTCGGCGAGGATTTTCGCGACGGCATCCTGTTCGTTCCCGAAGTGCTGCTTTCGGCCAATGCGATGAAGGCCGGCATGTTCATCCTGCGTCCGCTGCTCGCCGCCACCGGCGCGCCGAAGCAGGGTAAGATGGTGATCGGCACCGTCAAGGGTGACATCCACGACATCGGCAAGAATCTTGTCGGCATGATGATGGAGGGTGCCGGCTTCGACGTCATCGACCTCGGCATCAACAATGCGGTCGAGAAATATCTCGATGCGATCGAGCAGCATCAGCCCGACATCATCGGCATGTCGGCACTGCTGACCACGACCATGCCCTACATGAAGGTCGTCATCGACACGATGAAGGAAAAGGGCATCCGCGACGACTATGTCGTGCTGGTCGGCGGCGCGCCGCTAAACGAGGAATTCGGCAAGGCCGTCGGCGCCGATGCCTATTGCCGCGACGCGGCGGTCGCGGTCGAAACCGCCAAGGATTACATGAAGCGCAAGCACAACGTTCGTGCTTCGGCCTGAGCCCGGTCTCGAAATGACCCATGAAAAAGCCGCGCCTTGCAGCGCGGCTTTTTTGTTCCCAGATGATGAACGTGGCCGCGCGCGGATCAGGGCTTGGTGACGGTATCCTCGACCGCCTTAGCGGTTGATTTGACATCCCTGCCGACGCCACGGACGGTGTTCGCGCAAGCCGTAAGGGCCAAGGCGCAGGCCAGGATGGCAATCGGCGTGATGCGTAGCAGTTTCATGGACGGTGTCTCCCTCAACAGATAAATTAGCGCCACAGCAACGAAGGCCGGCTCGACGGGTTCCATGGCCAAGACGCAAAAAACAAAACCGAATCAAGACGACAGGCTGCTCGTTATCGCCTGTGGGATGATTGCGCGCGAAGTTCTGGCCGTCAAGGAACAGCTTGGACTGAACCACCTCGACCTGACCTGCTTGCCTGCGGAATTCCATTTCTATCCCGACCGCATCGCACCGGCCATGGACAAGGCGATCGAAAAGGCCAAGGCGGAAGGCTACATCAACATCTTCGTCGGCTATGCCGATTGCGGCACCGGCGGCCTGCTCGACCGGATCTGCGAGAAGCATGGCGTCGAGCGCATGGCCGGCCCGCACTGCTTCGCCTTCTATCAAGGCATGGAGGCCTACGCGAAGATCGCGGACGACGACATGATGTCCTTCTACATGACCGACTTCCTGTGCCGCCAGTTCGACGCCTTCTTCATGAAACCGCTCGGCCTCGACAAGCACCCCGAGCTGATCAAGGACTATTTCGGCAACTACGAGAAGCTGATCTATCTCGCACAGACCAACGATCCGGAGCTCGACAAGGTCGCCGAAAGGGCCGCCAAAATGCTCGGTCTCGTTTATGAACGCCGCGCCACCGGCTATGGCGACCTGACGGCCGGAATGGCGCACGCCGCAGCGGTCACCGGCTAGGCAACGTCCTCTTCCGCCCGCAGCGCCGCAAGCACATCGGCAAAGCTCGTCTTGCAGACGAAACCCAGCCTGTCCCTCGCCCGCGACGCATCGTAGACCCGGTCGATCGAGGAAAACATCGTCCAGCCTTTTCGCGCGTAGAGGGCCGGAAAATCCGGGAAATAGCGCGCGACGGCGGATGGCGCATCGGCGATTAGCTCAGCGCAGTCTTCCGGTCGAAATGGCGTTGGCGCCGATACGATGAAAATATCAAAGCCGAGCTGTGGCGCCTTTCCGAGCGCAAGGATGTGGGCATCGGCCGCGTCCTCGACCGTCAACCGGCGAAACAGCAGTTCATTGGCCTTGGTGTTGGCATCCGACTGCTCGATCGCATGCGCCATGTCGTCGGCTTCGGGAAAGAAGCGGGCCGTTCGATCCGGTTGTCCCGAACTGTCCGCATGACAAGGTCACAGTCGGCGATCGAGCCGACGATGTGGGTCTCTGCCGATGGCACAGGATCGAGCCCGGTGACGTCGTGCCCAAGCGCGCGCAGACGCGGCGCCAAAGCGCTGCCCAACCAACCCGACGACCCCGTGAGCAAGATTCGCATTCGTCACACCATGATTTTTGACCGTGACGCTGTTAAGCACGGATGACAGGCGCCAGCGACCCGATAAGTTATGCACCAGCCGGCGCTGCGCCAGACATCAACCGGGAGGCCTCCTATGACACTTCGCCCGCTGTTCGCCCTTGTCGGCTTGCTCTGCTGCACTCTTCCCTCCCTTGCCGATGGCGAGGTGCAGAAACTCATCACCGCCGCAGACAAGGCGCGGCTCGACAAATATGGCGAGACCCGCAAGGCGGCGCTCGCCGAGGCGAAAGCGGGAGATCCGGCCGAGGTCAAGCAACTCGATACCTTGCTGGCAAAACCGCTGGTGGCCTTCTCCGACAAGGACCTGACCGGCAACTGGCAGTGCCGCACGATCAAGGCCGGCGGATCCTTGCCGCTCGTCATCTATGGCTGGTTCAAATGCAAGGTGACTGACGACGGTTCCGGCTGGCGGCTGGAAAAGATCAGCGGCTCGCAGCGCACCAAGGGCCGTTTCTTCGACGATGGCGAGAAACGTGCGATCTATCTCGGCTCCTTCTATGTCAACAGCGATCCGGCAAAACCCTATGGCAGCGGCCCGCAAACCGACCAGGTCGGCTATGCCTTCCGCAACAGCGCCAAGGAATGGCGCATCGAATTCCCAGCGCCCTACTATGAATCGAAGCTCGACATCATCGAATTCAAGCGCTGAGCGTGTATCGAAGAGCTGATCACCAAGGATTAACCCGGACGCCCTAGCATCCCGCCCATTGTCGAGAACGGGTTGCTTGGAGGGGGCAAGATCCATGGCAGCATCAGAATCCAGTACGCGGATCGTGGTCGTCACCGGAGGAGGCCAGCATGTCTGGGCTGTCATCAACGCGATTGCCGACCGCGTCGGCCCTGTCAGCGTCGTCCTCGAAACGCCTGAATCCAAAAAGCAATTGCTTCGTGGTCGGGCTCGCCGTCAGGGTTGGATCTCCGCTGTGGGTCAACTTGGCACGATGGTGCTCAGCAGACTAGGCAAACGGCTTCTCGCCAGCCATGCCGCCCAGCTGATTGCCGAAGAAAAGCTGGAGGTCGAGCCGCGGCGAGGCCAGGAAATCATCCATGTTGCCTCGGCCAACGGGCCGGAGTGCCTCGAGGCGATTGAGAAGATCCAGCCTGGCGTTGTCCTGCTCAACGGCTGCAGGCTGTTGTCGAAGGACATGTTGGCCAGGATGCCTTGCCCGGTGCTCAACTATCACGCTGGCATCACCCCGAAATACCGCGGCATGAATGGCGGCTACTGGGCGCTGACATCAGGCGATCCGCAGAATTTCGGCACCACCGTGCATCTGGTCGATGCCGGCGTCGACACGGGCGGCGTGCTGAAACAGGCGTACGGTCAGCCGAAACGCGGTGACACCATCTCCAGCTATGCCCTTCGGCAGGCCGCGTTCTCGCGCGACATCTGCGTCGAGGCGGTCAGCGACGTGCTGGCCGGAAAGCTCACCACCGTCGACCCGGGCCTGCCATCGCAGCAATGGTATCACCCGACGATCTGGTTCTACCTCTGGACCGGCATGCGCCGTGGCGTATGGTAGGCGCTGTCAATCGGACGCCATGTATGCTATTGTCCTACAGAAAGCGAGTTTTGCCGATGTCCAACATGGCCCCCCTGAGCGTCCGCGTCACCTCCGACGAACGTGAAATCCTAGAAGCCGCTGCCGACCAAGCGAACACCAATCTCAGCGACTTCATCCGCCGCAAGGCCGTCGAAGCCGCCGAAATGGAGGTGCTGAACGGGCGTATCGTGACGATCCCGGCTGCCGATTGGGAAAAGTTCGAGGAGTGGGCAAAGTCTCCCCCGAAGGCTCTTCCTGGACTGCGAAGGCTCGCTGCGTCACGGCCCGTATGGCAGGACTGACGCCTCCCCGGCCTCTTGGCGCCGATGACGATAGAGAGGGCTTTGACTGCGGTCGCGAGTCGCTCAACAACTGGCTCCGCCGTCATGCTTGGCGCAATCAGCAGGATGGGATTTCACGGACCAGCATTATTTTTGATTCCACGACTGGTGTTATTGCCGCCTATGTTGCCTTGAGTGCCGGTCAGATCGAGCGGGCACATCTTGCGAAATCGGCGCAACGCAATCGCCCCGATCCCATCCCTATTATATTGCTCGGCCAACTTGCTGTAGATCGCCGGCATCAAGGTCATGGCTGTGGACGCTCGCTTCTCCTGTTCGCATTCAGGACCGCGGTTCGATTCTCAAGCGAAATCGGCTGCTTCGGTGTCCTCACACACCCGCTCGACGAGGCCGTGAGAGGCTTCTATCGCGGTTTCGACTTTGAAGATCTCCCATTCGACCCGAAACGAAGCATGATCGTCCGCATCGCCGATTTGAAACAGAGCGGCTTCGGAGACAAATAAATGCCGAAGATCGGTTCTCGCATTCAACAGCCGGAAAGCGCCGTTGCGTTCGCCCCCACGAGAAGCATGTCGGCGACTTCGATCGTCATTCCGGACTATCGCTGCTCGTAGCGGTATCCAAGATTTTCGCCTTTCTTTTTGTGACTTCCAAATGCGTCGCTTTTGAATGCGCGCGCGTCGTCCCATAACAAGCGGCCCAACTGCGCTTCCGGCAATGCTCCGATACTGCATCGGGCCCGAAAATCGGAATCGATCTTCGGAAAGCACGATGCAGCAGATTGAGGTGGTAGAGCGTCCTTTGTGCGTCCAAGTGGACGCACAGCGCTCTACGGGAGTGAGAATTCATGGCCGATCTGATCGTCGTCTACTGGCGCGACATTCCTGCCCAGATCATCGTCAAGAAGGGTCGGCAGAACGCCAAGCGTGAACTGCCGCTCCGCTTCACCGAGGCGATCGACATGTGCGCCATGCGCACCGGCGCCGGCGGCACCGACGACTATCTGGCCGAGTGGCGCAAGGCCGATCCCATTCCGGTCGGCGACGACCTCGAAGCCGAGGTCGAGAAGGCGTTCAACGACATCGACACCAAATACGACCGCGAGCGGCTGGTCGCTCTGGTCAAGGCGGGCGGCAAAGAAAATGTCTGACACCACCCCGGCGGTTACCCAGGCCACTCTGGTCAAGAAGGCAGCGCCGAAATCCGACTACAAGCCGGCCGACGTGTCGCCGCAGCGGCGCGTACAGCGTTCCTTCGCGGTTAGATTGTGGTCTGTGCGGCATTCGCGCCTGCTCGAATGGTTCTATGCAAAATTCGCCGACATGTTCCTGCTCCTCCATCCCCTGTGGAAGGGCATTGGCTACGGCCGCGTCGAAGGGCCGATCAAATTCGTCGAGAAGCGCGTCAAGGGCTTCATGTTCGACTGTCGCATGTGCGGCCAGTGCATCTTGTCGTCGACCGGCATGTCGTGCCCGATGAACTGCCCCAAGCAATTGCGCAACGGCCCTTGCGGCGGCGTCCGCGCCAACGGCAATTGCGAGGTCGAGCCCGATATGCCCTGCGTCTGGGTCAAGGCCTGGGAAGGCTCGCAGAACATGGTGCATGGCGACAGGATCCTGACCGTGCAGAAACCGGTCGACCAGTCGCTGCGCGAAACCTCGGCCTGGCTGCGGGTGACCGCGCAGGCCGCCGCCGCGCGCGAAGCCGCCGCAGCCGCCAAGAATGGGGCGGCAAACACCGGGGCATCGGCATGATCGGACGTCAGCGCGACGAGAACCCGGCCGGCATCGATCTGCCGCTCGATTCCCTGCCCGGCCACACCTCGCGCGGCCGGCTGGAGCGCGTGCTTCGGCGCGGCGAGTTCGCCGTGACGACCGAGCTCAATCCGCCCGACAGCGCCGATCCCGAAGACGTCTATAACAGGGCGAAGATCTTCGACGGCTGGGTCGACGCCATCAACGCCGTCGACGCGTCCGGCGCCAACTGCCACATGTCGTCGGTCGGCATCTGCGCACTGCTCACCCGCATGGGCTACGCGCCGATCATGCAGATCGCCTGCCGCGACAAGAACCGCATCGCCATCCAGGGCGACGTGCTGGGCGGTGCCGCGATGGGCGTCGCCAACATGCTATGCCTCACTGGTGACGGCGTGCAGGCCGGCGACCAGCCCGGCGCCAAGCCGGTGTTCGACCTCGACTGCATGTCGCTGTTGGAAACCTGCCGTATCATGCGCGACAATGGTAAGTTCCTGTCCGGCCGCAAGCTGACGACGCCGCCGCAGCTTTTCCTCGGTGCTGCGATCAATCCATTCGCGCCGCCGATCGACTTCCGCCCGCATCGCCTGGGCAAGAAGATCGCCGCCGGCGCGCAATTCGTGCAGAGCCAGTATTGCTTCGACGTGCCGATGTTCCGCACCTACATGCAAAAGGTACGCGACCTCGGTTATACCGAAAAATGCTACATCCTGGTTGGCGTCGGCCCGCTCGCCTCGGCCAAGACGGCCAAGTGGATCCGCTCGAACGTGCCGGGCATCCATATTCCCGATCAGGTCATCAAGCGGCTGGAAGGCGCCCAGGACCAGAAGAAGGAAGGCAAGCAGCTCTGCATCGACATCATCAACGAGGTGAAGGAAATATCAGGCGTTTCCGGCGTCCATGTTATGGCCTATCGGCAGGAAGAATATGTCGCCGAAATCGTCGATGAATCGGGCGTGCTGAAGGGCCGCCAGCCATGGAAACGCGAGATCCGTCGCGACGACCAGCTTGTCGCCGACCGGCTCGACAGCATATTGCACGACGACATTACCGAAACGCAGGTGGACATGGTGAAGACCGCGCACTGAAGGCGCGGACTGCCACCCACTCGCTTGAACGAAAACAGACAACGATATAAAGAAATCTTTATATCATGGCGGAGAGACTTCATGACCCGTACCATCGTCGCCTCGGCGACCCGAGAAATCATCATCGGCTTCGACCAGCCGTTCTGCGTGATTGGTGAACGCATCAATCCGACCGGTCGCAAGAAGCTGGCCGCCGAGATGATCGCGGGCAATTTCGAGACCGTCATCAGGGACGCACTCGAGCAGGCAGCCTGTGGCGCCACCATGCTCGACGTCAATGCCGGCGTCACCTCGGTCAACCCGAACGAGACCGAACCCGGCCTTTTGGTGCAGACGCTGGAGATCGTGCAAGGACTTGTCGACCTGCCGCTGTCGATCGACAGCTCAGTCACCGCCGCGATCGAAGCCGCGCTGAAGGTCGCCAAGGGCCGTCCGCTGGTCAACTCCGTGACAGGCGAGGAAGAAAAGCTCGAAGCCATCCTTCCACTGGTCAAGAAGTACAACGTGCCCGTCGTTGCCATCTCCAACGACGAGACCGGCATCTCGATGGATCCGGACGTGCGCTTCGCCGTTGCCAAGAAGATCGTGCAGCGCTGCGCCGATTTCGGCATTCCGGCGCATGACGTAGTCGTCGACCCGCTGGTCATGCCGATCGGCGCGCTGGGCGATGCCGGCCGCCAGGTGTTCGCGCTGCTGCGTCGCCTGCGTGAAGAGCTCAAGGTCAACACCACGTGCGGCCTGTCCAACATCTCCTTCGGCCTGCCGCATCGCCACGGCATCAACGCCGCCTTCATCCCGATGGTGATCGGCGCCGGCATGACATCAGCCATTATGAACCCGGTGCGTCCGCAGGAAATGGAAGCCGTACGCGGCGCCAATGTGCTGAACGGCACCGACGAGAACTGCACCAACTGGATCAGGACCTACAAGGACTACAAGCCGACCGAAGGTGGCCAGGCAGTTGCCGCCCCGACGCAAGTCAATGGGCCGGGCGAAGGCGCCAACAATGGTGGCCGTCGTCGCGGTGGCCGTGAAGCCCGCATGGGTCGAGGATAAGCGCGCGAGGACAAAGTTTTCTTGACTGATCAAGATCGAAAAAAACTTGGAATGCCAGACTGGAAGATAGGTCTGCGGGTAGCTTTTTGTGCTGTATTCATGGTCCTGGCTGGCGCCTATGCATTCGGCTACAAGAGTCATGAATACCTTCGGTATTTTGATCTGTGTATCTACGCGACGTGCTTGATAATGATCGCGCTGATTGTCGTACCCTTGTTGCTGAGCACAACTCCTGCAAGCATGTTGAACCGGCAGAGACTGGAAAATTTCTCCATACTTTGGCTGCGGTGGTACCCCTTGCCACTCATCGCCTCCTTTCTGGCAAGCCTTGCATATGTGAAATCTTTTCCCAGTGCCGGCTTCGTCGAGTAATGAAAAAATGAACTCACCTGCAAACATCACAGACCCGCTCGTGCTGTTCATGCCGTCGGGCAAGCGCGGGCGGTTTCCTGTCGGCACGCCGGTGCTCGATGCCGCGCGCCAGCTTGGCGTCTATGTCGAAAGTGTGTGCGGCGGACGCGCCACCTGCGGGCGCTGCCAGATCGAAGTGCAGGAAGGCAATTTCGCCAAGCACAAGATCGTTTCCTCCAACGACCACATCACGCCCAAGGGCGCCAAGGAAGAGCGCTACGAGCGCGTCCGCGGCCTGCCCGAACGGCGCCGCCTCTCATGTTCGGCGCAAATCCTCGGCGACCTCGTCATCGACGTGCCGCAGGACACCGTCATCAATGCGCAGACCATTCGCAAGGATGCCGACACCCGGGTTATCGCCCGCGATTCGGCGATCCGCATGTGCTATGTCGAGATCGAAGAACCCGACATGCACAAGCCGCTGGGCGATCTCGACCGCCTGAAGATCGCGCTGATGCATGATTGGGGTCTGAAAAGCCTCGATTTCGATTTTTATCTGCTGCCGCAGGTGCAAGGCATATTGCGCAAAGGCAACTGGACCGCCACAGCCGCCATCTACAAGGATGCCGACTCGGAGACCGCGCGTGTCGTGGCGCTGTGGCCCGGTCTTAAGAACGAAGCCTATGGGCTCGCCTGCGATATCGGCTCGACCACCATCGCCATGCATCTGGTGTCGCTGCTGTCGGGCCGCGTCGCCGCTTCGTCCGGCACCTCAAACCCGCAGATCCGCTTCGGCGAGGATCTGATGAGCCGCGTCTCCTATGTGATGATGAATCCGGACGGCCGCGAAGGCATGACGGTCGCCGTGCGTGAGGCGATCTCCGGTCTCGTCGACAAGGTCTGCGCCGAAGGCAATGTGCAGCGCAACGACATCCTGGATTCCGTCTTCGTCGGCAATCCGATCATGCACCATCTGTTCCTCGGCATAGATCCGACCGAGCTTGGCGGCGCCCCCTTCGCGCTCGCCGTCTCGGGTGCCGTGCACATCAAGGCATCAGACATCGGCCTGAAGCTCAACCAGGGCGCCAGGCTCTACATGCTGCCTTGCATCGCCGGCCATGTCGGTGCGGACGCGGCGGCGGTGACGCTGTCGGAAGGTCCGCATCGCCAGGACGAGATGATGCTGATCGTCGATGTCGGCACCAATGCCGAGATCGTGCTCGGCAACCGTGCGCGAGTCGTGGCTGCTTCTTCTCCGACCGGCCCGGCCTTCGAGGGCGCTGAAATCTCCGGCGGCCAGCGGGCCGCGCCCGGCGCCATCGAGCGCGTGCGCATCGATCCCGACACGCTGGAGCCAAAGTACCGCGTTATCGGCTCGGAGCTGTGGTCCGACGAGCCGGGCTTCCTCGAAAGCGTGCAGGCGACCGGCGTCACCGGCATCTGCGGTTCCGGCATCATCGAAGTGGTGGCCGAGATGTATCTCGCCGGCATCATCTCGGAAGACGGCGTCATCGACGGCGGACTTTCGGCCCGCTCGCCGCGCGTCACCGCCAACGGCCGCACCTTCTCCTACGTGCTGAAGGAAGGCTCCGCCGAATTGAAGGAAGATGGGCCGAAGATCACCATCACCCAGACCGACGTGCGCGCCATTCAGCTCGCCAAGGCGGCGCTTTATGCCGGCACCAAGCTGTTGATGGAAAAGCAGAACACCGACCATGTCGACCGCATCCATTTCGCCGGCGCCTTCGGCTCCTTCATCGATCCGAAATACGCCATGGTGCTGGGCCTGATCCCGGATTGCGACCTCGACAAGGTTTCCGCGGTCGGCAACGCTGCCGGCGCCGGCGCCCGCATGGCGCTGCTCAACCGCGGCTATCGCCGCGAGATCGAGGACACGGTCAGCAAGATCGAGAAGATTGAGACGGCGCTGGAGCCGAAATTCCAGGAGCATTTCGTCTACGCCATGGCGCTGCCCAACAAGGTCGATCCGTTCCCGAAACTGTCGGCGGCGGTGAAACTGCCGCCGCGCAAGACGGTCAGCGAGGATGGCGTTGCCGGCGACGCCGCCCCGCGCCGGCGTTCGCGCGAGGGCCACGCGGCAAGGCGCGGCCGCGAATAAGCGGCCGCACCCAGGCCGCTGCTTCTCCAAACTCATTTGCATGCAAATGTTTCCGGATCGCCTGATCCGGAAACCGAAACGCTGTTTTCGCGAAATCCATCCGATACATGGCAGGTGCATTTACCCGGGCATCGAACGGCGACCGAAGATAATCCTCGGCCGCTGCCGTTCTTCGAGGGAGATGAAAATGTCGATGTTCGGAAGTCTCGGTCGCTTCGGTGTGACCATCAGGCAGACCCACGCCAGGAACAAGGCGATCCGCGCGTTGAACAGCCTGCCGGCGCATGTCCAGAAGGACATTGGTTGGCCGGCATCGCCGCCGAACGATCCGCAAGCCGCGCTTACCTCGCTGCTTCTGGGTACGCCGCGCTGACGACTTTCGCCGACAAATGCAAATTGCTCGGCAGACGCCGGGGATCTCGCATATCCCCGGCGACCACCAGCAGCCGGCTGCGTGCCGCATTACTGCCGCGCCGCTGACCACTGCGGCGCGGATCACACCACCGTGTAGACACGGTGCAAATCTTGACATTTTCGGCGACGGCACGATCTTCGGAGCAGGGGTTCTCTTAGTCGGCTTTAGCCGAAGTTCGTGTATCCGCATGCCAAGTTTGAAAAGCCACGTCGTGTCGTTTGTCCTTAGGCACAGCCGCAAGCAGGCGTTTGCCAGCCCGGAGAACCTGCAGCGCTGGATCGCTGCCGCGCGCAAGACCGAGAACCACCAGCCGCCTGCCTCACTGCATCAGCGTCTCGACATCGGGATGCATACGGTCGATGGCTTCCCCGTCTATGAAATCGCCCCGAGGACGGGTGAGCAGAAGCGGATTTTGTATCTGCACGGCGGCGCCTATGTCTTTGAAATCACGCCCTATCATTGGCATCTGATTGCCGACATGGCGGATCGGCTGGGCTACGGCATCACCGTGCCGATCTATCCCATCGCCCCCGAACACGACTTCCATGCCATGTTCGGCATGGTCGGCAACGTCTACCGCCAGATGCTCGACGAGACGGAGGCCGAAGACATCGTCTTCATGGGCGATTCCGCCGGCGGCAACATGGCCGTGGTGCTCACCATGATGGCGGCTGAGCAGGCTCTGCCGCTGCCGTCGCGGCATGTGCTGATTTCCCCCGGCCTCGATATGTCGCTTTCCAACCCCAAGCTGTTCGAGGCCGAACGCAACGATCCGTGGCTTGGCATTCCCGGCGGCCTGGAAGCGATCCGGATGTACAGCGCCGGCATCGACCGCAGCGACTGGCATATCAGCCCGGTCTATGGCGATCTGTCGGTGCTGCCGAAAACGCTGCTCCTGACCGGCTCGCACGACCTGCTCAGTCCCGACAATCTGATCTTCGCTGAGAAAGCGCGCGCCGCCGGCGTCGAAGTCGATGTCGTCTATGAGGAAGGCATGTTCCACGTCTGGCCGTTGATTGACATGCCGGAAGCACGCCGCGCCCGCCAGCACATCGCTGCGTTTCTCAATGAGAATCGCTTGCCGGTCAGGCAAGACACGGAGACAAGGTTCGAGGCGCCCTCCGCCGAGGCGGCGCAATAGCGTTTTTCTCCTTGGATCCGGCGCTGCTGGCGGATCAGAACTTGCCGGTTTCCCGGAACACTTCGAAGGTCGCACGGATGTGGTCGGCGACGGCCTTGACCGGCGCGCTGGCGTCCGGTGCCACCACCATCGCCAGATTGTAGGTGCCGATGTCGGGCATGCCGTCCTTCGGGCAGAGTTCGACCATATCGTTGCCGAGGAATGATTTCGGCAGCGGCGCCACGGCGAGATCGGACATGATCGCGGCGCGCTGGCCGGCCGTGTGCGCGCTCATATAGGCGATGCGGTAGTTACGGCCTTCGCGGCCAAGCGCATCGAGCGCTCCGGCCCGCCACGCGCAGCCCTCTTCCCACAACGACACCGGCAGCGGTTCGCGCAGATGCGCGCAGCCGCCCTTGGCGCCGGCCCAGACGATCGGCTCTGTCAGCAGCACCTCGGCGCCGAGCGCGCTGGTCTTGTAGGAATTGGTCAACAGCGTGATGTCGAGCGCCCGGTCGTCCATGCGCCGGCGCAGATTGCTGCTCTGGTCGATGGTGACGTCGACGGCGATCGACGGATGCGACTGCGCGAAACGCTTCAGCACATGCGGCAGCACGCGCTCGCCGTAATCGTCCGGCGAACCAAGCCGCACCACCCCGACAATCTCGGGAATGATGAACTTCGACACCACCTCGCGGTTGATCGACAGCAGCCGGCGGGCATAGCCGAGCAGCATTTCGCCGTCCGTGGTCAGCGACACCGAGCGGGCGTCGCGCGCGAACACCGAGCGGCCGAGAATGTCCTCCAGTTTCTTGATCTGCATCGAGACGGCCGACGGCGTGCGGAAGACCGCATTGGCGGCAGTGGTGAAGCTGCCGGTCTCGGCAATCGCCACGAAAGTGCGCAAAACGTCGAGATCGAGCAGCGGCAGCGGATGATTGAGTGGGGCGTTCATGGGAACTGACCTTCAATTTTTCTGATACAAAGCATCATTCCATTTCGTTTGATTGAACATCAGATTGGGAGGATAGTCAACTCCATCGAAGCGGGTAGCTGCCACAAGCAGCCATGAAACGACCTCGACCAGACCTGCATTCGACACGAAATGAAGTTGAAACAACCTGACATAACCAACGCGCTGTCTGGCATCCGCCAGCCACCAAAGGAGAATGAAATGTCTATCCTGTCGTCCCTCGGTCGGATCGCGACCGAATTCAGCGCGGCCCGCGCCCGCTACCAGACCGAACGCGCCATCCGCTCCCTGCCGATCGAACTGCAGAAGGATATCGGCTGGCCCGAAGCTTCCGACACCAAGACCAATGCACGCAATGGCGTCGGATCCTGGGCTGGAGCAAAGTAGATCGTGTGTACCATGTGCTGAAGGCCTGCCGCGCAGCCCGCCCGGCAGGCCTTCTCTATTTTATTTGCATTCAAATGAGTTTCGGAGCCATGTCGCCCGCGCATGACGCATATGAGAAAGCCGCATAGCAGCTCCTGTTCCCAATTAATTCGTTGTAAACAATCGTAAATTTCGGGCACCTTGCCCAAATTTGTCGCAATCGATGTCGTATTTCGTATCAAGTGCTTCGCTTTTGCGATTTAGTTTCTGCTTACACAAGCCTATATCACCGCCAGCAAACGAGCTGCCCCACTCCATCAAGCGAAGGCGACCCGTCTGAGCAACAAATGGAGATGATTATGAAGCTTTTTGCACGCCTCTTCGCCCGCCGCGAAATGAACCTGACCACCGCTCTCGAGCGTCAGCGTCTCGCCAACACCATGCCCGGCCAGACCGGCGCCATGAATGCGGCGCGCCTCGGCTTCGTCGCCTGAAGATTTTAGGGGCAGCGCGTCCCTGCCGCTGCTTTGAAACTGTAACGCCGCCTCGCTCCAGTCAAGGCGGCGTTTTTGTTGCCTTTGCGCACTTTGCCCATCTCTTGACCAGTTGGTGCTGTGTCCCGGAGCATTGCCGCACATCAATTGCCCATTTGCGACCCATGTCGCAAATTTAATCTTGTCCGGGCGGCGTAGCCGATTGACAGACATGGTTTTTCCTGATGTCGCTATGCTATTCGCGACATCCTGTTCGCGCCATGGCTGTGTGAGGTTCCCTTGAACGCCGTAAAGCATCCGATCAAGCGATCGTTTGTATTCTTCCTTATTCCCGATTTCACCATGATCGCTTTTGCGACCGCGCTCGACCCGCTGCGCTCGGCCAATCGCATGCTCGGCTACGAGGCTTACCGCTGGCGCCTCGCCAGCATCGACGGCAAGCCGGTGCGCGCCTCGAACGGGGTCGAATGCGCGGTCAACACCTCGCTGGAGGATGAGCGCAAGAAGATGGCAGGTCCCGACCGGCCGAACATGGCCATCGTCTGCAGCGGCATAGATGTCGAGCGCTATCAGAACAAGTCGGCCTTCGCCTGGCTGCGCGAGGAGTACAATCGGGGCGTCGCAGTCGGCGGCCTGTGCACCGGCGCGCATATCCTCGCCGCCGCCGGCCTTTTGTCCAACAAGCGCTGTGCCATCCACTGGGAAAACCTGCCGGGCTTTTCCGAGGCGTTCCCGAAGGCCAATGTCTTCGCCGACCTGTTCGAGATCGACCAGAACATCTACACCTGCGCTGGCGGCACAGCGGCACTCGACATGATGCTGAAGCTGATCGGCGACGACTTTGACGAGAACCTCGTCAACCGCGTCTGCGAGCAGGTGCTGACCGACCGCGTGCGCAGCCCCACCGACCGCCAGCGCCTGCCGCTGCGCGCCCGCCTCGGCGTCCAGAACTCGAAAGTGCTGACCATCATCGAACTGATGGAAGGTAATCTTTCCGAGCCGCTGTCGCTGATCGAGATCGCCGACCATGTCGACCTGTCGCGCCGTCAGATCGAGCGGCTGTTCCGCACCGAGATGGGCCGCTCCCCTGCCCGCTACTATCTCGAAATCCGGCTCGACCGCGCCAGGCATCTCTTGATCCAGTCGTCGATGCCGGTAGTCGAGGTGGCGGTCGCCTGCGGCTTCGTCTCGGCCTCGCATTTCTCCAAATGCTACCGCGAACTCTACGCCCGCTCGCCGCAGCAGGAGCGCGTCGACCGCAAGCAGTTGCTGGCGGCCTGAATCGATAGTCTGGGAGGCTTATGCCGGCTGCGCCTGCGCTGTCTGCATCGCCTCCACACGGATGTCTTCCGTCAGCCGTGCCTTCAGCGCCGAGAATTCCGGGCTGGTCTTCAGCGTGTAGTGGCGCGGATGCGGCAGGTCGATGGCGACATCCGACTTGATGCGGCCGGGCCGCGCCGTCATCACGATCACCCGCGAGGCCATGAAGATCGCCTCCTCGATGTCGTGAGTGACGAACAGCACCGTCTTCTTGCGGCGTTCCCAGATGCCGAGCAGCAGCTCCTGCATCAGCCCGCGGGTCTGGTTGTCGAGCGCGCCGAACGGCTCATCCAGCAAGAGGATTTCGGGATCGTTGGCCAGCGCCCGTGCGATCGCCGTTCTCTGTTGCATGCCGCCGGAGAGTTGCTTCGGCCAATGGTTCTCGAACCCCTTCAGCCCAACGAGATCGACATAGGAGGCGACGATCCCATCCCGCTCCTTTTCAGGCATGTCGCGTTCGCGCAGGCCGAAGGCGATGTTTTCGGCGACCGTCAGCCAGGGAAACAGCGTGTAGGACTGGAAGACCATGCCACGGTCCGGACCCGGCCGGGTCACCGCATTGCCGTCGAGCAGCACGCGGCCCTCGCTTGGTGCTTCGAGGCCGGCGACGATCCGCAGCAGTGTCGACTTCCCGCATCCGGACGGCCCGAGGATGGTGATGAAGTCGTTGGCGGCGACCGCCAGGTCGATCGGCATCAAAGCGTTGACCGGCCCTCCGCCGCGCACGCCGGCAAAGGTGCGCGAGACGCCTTCGATGAGAAGCTTGCTCACGCCAGGCTCCACGGAAAGAGCCAGCGGTTGAATGCCTTGAAGGCGAAGTCGGACAATAGCCCGATCAGCCCGATGACGATGATGCCGAAGATGATCTGCCCTGTCGCCAGCCGCGACTGGCTGTTGATGATCATGTAGCCGATGCCGGAGGACGAGCCGATCAGCTCGGCGACGATGACATAGGTCCAGGCCCAGCCAAGCACCAGCCGCAACGTCTCGGCGATCTCGGGCGCATTGGCCGGCATGATCACCCGTTTGACGATGCCGTTGTTGGTGGAGCCAAGCGTATAGGCCGCCTCGACCAGGTCGCGTCGTGTGCTGCCGACCTGGACCGCAATGATCAGGATGATCTGGAACACCGAGCCGACGAAGATGACGAGCAGTTTTTCCAGCTCGCCAATGCCGGCCCACAGAATGAGCAGCGGAATGAAGGCCGAGGCCGGCAGATAGCGGGCGAAGGAGACGAACGGCTCCAGAAACGCCTCCACCGGCTTCCAGGCGCCCATCGCGATGCCGATCGGCACCGCGACAACCGACGCCAGCAGGAAGCCGCCGAAAACCCGCCAGATGGTGATCAGTATGTCGAGCCAGAAACGGTCCTCGACCAGCAGCCGCCAGCCATCCCGCAGCATCGACAGCGGATCCGCGAGGAAGATGCGGTTGACGTGGCCGCCGAGCGTGATCCACGCCCAGAAGGCGACGAACAGCACGAAGAAGGAAATGCCGAGCACGGTTCGGATGCCCGGCGAGACTGGATGCAAGGGGCGCATCGTCAAATCGTCCCCATCTTCGTCACTTGTGCAGGAGAAGGCGACGGCGCCAGGCGCCGCCGCATGATGGTCAAAGGCCGGACTGTCAGTTCGACACCGCGCTGGTGTCGGCCAGAGTGGCGACATCGGGCGCTTCCTTGATCAGCCCCATCTGCAGCAGAAGCTCGCCGGCGGTCTTGGAAAAATCCTGGAATTCCTTGGTGAAGAACTGCTTGTTCTCCGCCCTGTCGGCCCATTTCAGATATTTCGCCGAATCCTCGAACTCCTTGGCCGACTGCTTCACGTCGGCGCCCATGGTCTCATAGGATTTCTGCGGATCGCTCTTGATCAGGTCGAGCGCGTCGAAATAGCTGTCGGCCAGCGCCTTGGCGGCATCCGGATTGGCCTTGAGGAATTCGGGCGTGCAGCCGACCGTGTCGAGCACCATCGGATAGTCGAGTGTGGTCGCTAGGATATGGCCCTGGTCGGACTTGTCGCGCACCGCCGAGATGAACGGCTCATAGGTCACCGCCGCATCGTTCTGCCCGGCGAGGAAGGCCTGTGCTGCCGCATCCGGCTCCAGATTGACGACGGTCACATCCTTGGTCGACATGCCGTTCTTGTTCAGCACCCAGGCGAGCATGAAATAGGGCGACGTGCCCGGCGCCGAGGACGCGACGTTCTTGCCCTTCAGATCGGCGACGGTCTTGATGTCGTTGCGGGCAACGATGCCGTCGGCGCCATAGGATTTGTCGAGCTGGAAGATCTGCTTGGTGGTGACCCCGCTGGCGTTCCACACCAGCCAGGTCTCGACCGTGGTGGCGGCGCATTGCAGGTCGCCGCTGGCTATGGCGAGCGGCCGGCTCGCTTGCGGCACCTTCTTCAAGGTCACGTTCAGGCCGTGTTTCTCGAAGATGCCCGCCTGCTTGGCAAGCGTCAGCGGCGCGAAGCCGGTCCAGCCACTGATGCCGATGGTAACCGAGGTAGCGGCCATCGCCGGTGCGGACAGACCGGCGGCAAGTGTCAATGTTGCAGCAAGAGCAGCGATCCTGGTCATGTCAGTTCCCCTTTTGTTTTCGCTGAGGAAATTGTCTCACAGACACTAATCGGCTTGTCAATGAACAGCTTGGTGAGGCACCCGGCAGGCCTGGTGGCGAAGGCAGCTCGATCGGCAGCCCGTCCCCGAACAGGTGCGGGCGGCCCGAAACCCAGCATGGCCTTCAGTAGTCGTTGCAGTAGCACTCCGCCGAGGAGATGCGGTCGTTCCAATCGCTGCCACCGAAATCGCGGATCCTGCGCCGTATCTCGATCGAGCGGCCGCCCATGCGCGAGTCCTCGTAGGCAACGAGCGTGCAGCCGCGGCGAACGATCACCGACGAGACACGGTCGTTCCAGAACTGACCGCCGCGAAAGTTCACGGAATCGTCGGGCCCCATACCGATGGATCGTCCGCGAAAATTCGCGTGCTCGAACATCATGCATGCGGGCTCATCATTGTATTGGGCGCTGGCGCCGTCTGCAAAAAGCACGGACGCGACAGCAGTCAGGATGGCTAGACGTTTCATCTGATGTTCCTCCGTTTCGACCGCGGCCCCCTCCGGCTGGATAGCGCGGTCCGGCCATTTTGCCAATGCTTCGGCCGCCTAGCGTAGGGCACCGAACTCAGCTTAACAAAAGACCTGACGACAGCCAGTTCGGCGGTGTCGGCAGCTTTTGTGCCGTTAGCTTCATGATAGGAATTTTTTCTTGACTCCGTGCCCTCAGCTATGGTACATATTCGTCCACGGTGCTGATTTGCGCCAGTGACCCGCCGCACAGGCGGGTTTTTCGTTTGATGCTCTGTCAGCCAACGCGCCGGCGAAGGCTGCGAAGGAACCCGTTCGTTGACCTGCCGCCTAGCGGCTGTCGAACATCCAGCTGCGGTTGCGCCACATTTTCTCGCCGACCAGGCAGTCTGTGGCGGGACTGTCCTGCGCCAACACCACCGGCGAATGCGCGGCTTCTTCCACCGCCCATTGCGGCGAGGCCGGGCCGGCGAGTTCCAGCACCAGTTTGCGGCGGATGGCTTCGGGAAACTGCGTCCAGTCGTTGACCGGGATCATGAAGGCTCCGGGGCCGCCGATGACGCAGTCGCTGTAGTAGCGATCGAGATTGTTGACGTCGTAGGCGCCAATGAAGCCGCCTCGGGTCATCAGCGGCAGGCCGTTGATGACGATGCCTTGCTTGATCAGCTCGTCGCGAGTGAGGTTGACAGGCGCGCCCTGGTTGTTGGGACCATCGCCCGAAATATCGATGACCCGCTTTGTCCCCTGATAGCCGCTTTCGGCGAACAGGTCGTTGCCGAATTCGAGCGCGCCGGAGATCGAGGTTCGCCGCGCACTGTTGGGAGGCTGGGCGGACAATTGCGCAACCACTCGCTCCGCATCGGTGCGGCTGGCGATCACCGTCCACGGCACGATGACGCGCTGCCAGCTGGTGCCGGCCCACTCGACATAGGTGACGGCGATTTTGCCGTGGGCGCCATCGGCAATGGCCTGCAGCACATTGTCGTGCGTCAGCGCCGCTGCATAGCCGTGACGCTGGATCTCGAGTTCGTCCGGCGACATCGACAGCGACACATCGACGGCCAGCACCAATTCCACATCGACCGGCTCATCCGCCTGGGCCGCCGGCATCAGCAAGAACATCAGCGCTAGAGCGGCGCTGCCTGAGAGCAAATGTCTTGCGGACGAGAAAGCAGACATTCCGCAAGGGTAAGCGAAAACAGCCCGTTTAAAAAGAGAAAAGCCAGACCAGGAGCCGGGCTTCGCGCTCACAATCCTGCAGCGATCAGCTGCGCGGCTTGAGGTTCTCAGGGTCGTAGAGCGGCTTGTAACCGACAGCGGCCACTTCGACGGGATATGTCTCACCGAAATACTCTATGGTGAGCTTGCGACCTTCCTGGGCGTAGGCCCACGGCAGATAGGCGAGACCGATATTCTTGCCGATGGTCGGGCCATAGGCCATCGACGTGGTGAAAGACCGCCGGCCGAGGTCGTCGACCAGCGTTTCGCCGGTCTTCGGGTCCATCACCGGCATCGTGCCGACGGGATAACGGGCAACGCCTTTGGAATCGACGTTTTCGGTCATCACAAGCGTGCACAGCATGGCCGGCTGGTGCTCGCGGGCGCGGTATTCGACATGCTTGGCCTTGCCGCAAAAGTCGTTCTCCTTGACCTTCGGACGAGCGAGGTCCGCTTCGAGCAGATTGTACTCGGTCAAAAGGTCAGCGTTCTGCAGGCGCAGGCTCTTCTCCATGCGGCGCGTATTGGCATAGGTCTCGACGCCGAACGGCATCACGCCGGTCGAGCGCAACGCATCCCAGACGGCAAGGCCGTCCTCGTAGCGCATATGCAGTTCCCAGCCCTGCTCGCCGACATAGGAGATGCGGAAAGCAGTGACATCCTTGCCGCCAATCCTGACCGGCTTGATCGCCGCGAACGGGAAATTCTCATGCGAAAGCCCGTCCGGATTCTCGACAACTTTCTGCAGGGTTGCCCGGGCGTTCGGCCCCCAGATGCCGATGGTAACGAATTTCTCGGTCACGTCGGTGATGGTGACGTTAAAGCCTTTGTCCTGTGCGGTGCGGCGCATGTACTGGAAGTCGCGCGGGCCGGCGTCGGCGCCGTCGATCAAACGACAGCGGTCGGCCATGCGGATGACGGTAAAGTCGGCGCGCACCATGCCTTCCTCGTCGAGGAAGTGGGTGTAGATGCCCTTGCCGATATTGTTGTCGCCGCCGATCTTGGCCGCGCACAGCCATTCCAGCAGTGCGACATGGTCCGGGCCTTCGATGTCGTACATGGCGAAGTGCGACAGGTTGACGATGCCGCAATCCTCACTCATGGCGAGATGTTCGGCATTGGAGACGCGCCAGAAATGGCGATTGTCCCACTCGTTCTCGCGCACCGGCACCCGGTTGCCGTATTTTTCCAGCAGATGCTCGTTGGCGGCATAACCATGCGCGCGCTCCCAGCCGCCCAGCTCCATGAAATAGCCGCCGAGTTCCTTCTCGCGCTCCCAGAACGGCGAACGTCTGATGTTGCGGGCCTTGGAGAAAGGCTCGCGCGGATGCACAGCCGGATTGTAGACCTTCATCGCCGTCTCGGTGCAGCGATCCCAGATGAACTGCTCCTTCGTCTGGTGCGGATAGAAGCGCGCATAATCGATGGCGTGATGATCAATCGCGGTTCGGCCGTCGGTCATCCAATCGGCGATCAGCTTGCCCATGCCGGGACCGTCCTTGACCCAGATGGCGACGGCATACCACAGGCCCCGCACCTTCTGGCTTTCGCCCATCGACGGGCCGCCATCCGCGGTCACCTGCAAGAGGCCGTTGAAGGAATGGCTTTCGTTATAGCCGAGTTCGCCGAGGATCGGCGTCAGTTCCATGGCGCGTTCGAGCGGCGCCAGGATCTGTTCCATGTCGAGATCGCGCTGCGAGGGCGAAAGCCGCGCCTGGTCCTTCTCCAGCAGGTCGCGCGGGTGGCAAAGGCGCGGATTGGTCTCTTCGTAATAACCCCATTCGATCTGCCCGCCCTCGGCGGTCCTGGGATCGCCTGTGTCGCGCATATAGGCCGAATTGCCCTGGTCGCGCAGCAGCGGCCAGCCGATCTCCTTGCCGGTGCCGGCGAACTCGTTGTACGGGCCGAAGAAGGTCAGCGGATGGTCGATGGGCATGACCGGCAGGTCCTCACCCACCATTTCGGCAATTAGCCGACCCCAGATGCCGGCGCAGACGATGACATAATCGGCCTCGATGGTGCCGCGATCGGTCACCACGCCTGATATGCGCCCGTCCTTGACGACAAGCGATCGGGCCGGCGTGTTGGCGAAGGATTTCAGCTTGCCCGACGCTTCCGCCTGGTCGACCAGCTTGCCGGCGACGGTCTGTGAGCGCGGAATGACGAGACCGGCGTCCGGGTCCCACAGGCCGCCCTGCACCATCGCCTCTTCGATAAGCGGAAATTTTTCCTTGATCTCGGCCGGTTCGATCAGCCGGGCGCGCGTGCCAAACGCCTTGGCCGAAGCGATCTTGCGCTTGATTTCTTCCATGCGGCTGTCGTCGCCGACACGTGCGACCTCGAGGCCGCCGATGCGCGCATAATGGCCCATCTTCTCGTAGAAATCGATGGAGTAGAGCGTCGTCCAGCACGACAGGAAATCGTGGCTGGTCGTGTAGCAGAAGTCGGAGGCGTGCGCGGTCGAGCCTATATCGGTCGGGATGCCTGACTTGTCGATGCCGACAATATCATCCCAGCCACGTTCGATCAGATGATGGGCGATCGATGCGCCGACAATACCGCCCAGGCCGACGATGACGACCTTCGCCTTTTTCGGAAACTCTGCCATTGCCCGCGACTCCAAAGTGATAAAGCGGGCGGACTATAGGGCGGAGCGATGGGCCTGATGAAGCCTGTTTGCGACATTGGCAAAAAGCCGAGCGACCATCGGGTGAAATGGTTCACGTCGGGCGCCTTGGGCGGTTCGCTTTCCGAGATGGAGCTAACTCAGGCAAACGCCCAGACATCCTCGGCCTGGAACCCGACCTGGTAGCCCGCCGTCTTGAGCTTGACCACGACGTGGCCGATCTCCGCCGCCGGCAGCGCGCCGACCTCGACCTTGATCATGCCGGGGCGGTAGCGCTTGAGGTCGAGCTGTTCGAAGACGATCCAGTCGGCGCCCTCGCAATCGACCAGGAAGGCGTCGATATGGCTGATGCCGTTGCGGTCGAGCAATGTCTGCAGCGTTTCCGACGGCACCTCGATATCCCTGAGATGCGGTGCGAACTTGTTGAAGTTGGTGTCGGCCTCGCCCCAGGCATTCTTGCCCGACATCAAATTGGTGTCGGTGACCGACGAGCAGCCGATGAACTCGATGGGCAGCGCGCCGGCCTCAAGTGCTGCGGCATCGAAGGTGTGGACGGTGATCGTGCCTTTGGCCTTTGTCACCGCCACCGGCTCGATGATGAAGCGGTCCGTGTCGCGATAGTTGGCGCGCAGTCTCTTCTGATTGTACGGGATCGGCTCGACCAGCATGGCGCGCGCGCCCGGAATACGGTGCAGCCACGGCGTCACATCGTCGAACAGCGCGCCGTCGCAGGCACCGACATTGACCATCTGGAACGGTCGCCCTGCCCCACCGAAACGCGCCTTCAGCGCCGCCTTGGCCAGGAACTTCGTGCCGCGCAGCGACGGCCCGCGATCGAGCAGACCGGCCGGAAGACCAAGCGACAGGGCGACGCGCGCCAGGCTGGACACCGAACTCATGGCTTGTCTCCAGGAATGATTTGCAAGGCGGGGCGATGCTGGCCATGCCCCACTGTTGCCCACAGAGCCATGAACGGCGTCGCCAGCAGCAGGAAGGATGGGATCAGATGCGGGAAATAGATCCGCGTGTCGTGAATCGGGAAGACGGTGAACTTCGCCAGCGCACCGAGCACCAGCGCCGCAAACAGGATGCCGGCGCGGCGATCGAGGCGGAAGCCTGCGCGACCGGCCGCGTACCAGCCGGCCAGTGCCAGCACCGATACGCCGACCCAGCTGTTCAGGCTGACGGCACGCAGCAGCGAGGTGGCAAAGGCCCTGAGATAGGCTGCAACCGAGAATGGCGGCTCGAACCCGTCCATATTGTAATGCTGCTCGATGCTGGAGAACCACAGATGCGGCCACCAGCCGGGATGATGAGCCCAGTGCGAAATGGCGAAATAGACGACGAAGGACGCGGCGAAGCCGACCAGCGCGCCCCATGCCTTCTGCCGGAAGGCCACCAGCAACACCGCGAAAACAGCAAGGAAAACAATATTGTCCGGCCGCACCATGAAGGCGAGGAAGAGCAGGATCGCCGTTGCCACCTCGCGACCGCGGACATAGGCGTAAAGCCCGCCCAGCAACAGCGCCGAGCACAACAGGTCTGGCGTCGAGGCACGCGCCGCATCGCCGAAATCGGCCATGATCATCACCGCGCCGAACAGAGGCGCCAAGGCCAGCGCGCCCTCGGAGCGCAGCCAGAGCAACGTGATCGTGCCAAACAGCAGCACGGACAACACCGAGACGAGGCGCATCGCCTCGACCGGCGACATTACCGCGCTCAGTGTCGACAATATCTCGGCATAAAGGAACTTGATCCGGTACATGCCGAGCAGCGAATGGAAATCGGCGGCATTCTCCGTCATATGGCTGCGAAAACCGCCGCCATCATCGGTCAGCGCCTTGTAGTCGCCGGCCGAAACGCCTGATTTGACAGTATTGTAGGCGTAGTCGTGCAGTGCCTGCGCATCGGGATAAGTGCGTTCCTCTGATATGGCGAGATAGGGCAGCATGTCCCAGTTGGCGTCCGGCATCACCCATGCCGTAAACGCCGTCAAAAGGATGTAGAGCGCGAAGGTCGCCGCGCCGATCGGTGCTGCCAGCCGCGTATAAGTCCCCTCGCCCCACGCCAGACCGGCCTCGGTAAGCCGGTCGAGCGGGGTTTTCGGAGCGGGAGACTTGGTCAGCATGGTCTTGCTCGGCGCCTTCGCTTAACGGACTTGGCTTTTGACGAAGTCCTTCACGATCGACACGATGCCGCGCGACAGCAGGCTGTCGAAGGCATCGACGAAGCGGTCGACATGCTCACGCTGGCAGATCAGCGGCGGCTCCAGCCGGATGACGTTGCGGTTGTATTCGGTGAAGGCGACGAGCACGTCGTAGTCGCGCAGCAGCAGCGCCCCGACGAAGCCGGACAGCGAGCCCTTCAGCTTGTCGTCGAGCACGCTGACGATCGGCCGCAGCACCATCGGCAAGGTCTGCGAGAAGTCATGAAACTCCAGGCCGACCATGAAGCCCTTGCCGCGCACATCCTTGATGATCTTGGGGTATTTGTCCTTCAGCGCCTGCAGCCGTTGCAGCAGGTAGTCGCCGGTGACGGCGGCGTTGTCGATCAGCCCCTCGTCATAGAGCACGTTGAGCCCTTCGATCGAGGTGACGCAGGCCTCGCCCATGCCGCCGAAAGTCGCCATGGCGTGGATCATCGCCGTCTTCGGCGTGCCATAGGCCTTCATGTAGACCTCACGCCGGGCAATCATCGCGCCGACCGCCGCCTTGCCGGCGCCGAGCGACTTGGCCAGCGCCGTCACATCGGGAATGACGCCGTAATGCTCGAAGGCATAGAAGCGGCCCGAACGGCCGTAGCCGCACTGCACTTCGTCGGCGACCCACAGCACGCCATACTGGTCGCAAAGCGTGCGCAGCTTCTGCCAGTATTCGGCCGGCGCCTGGATGATGCCGCCGCCGCCCTGGATGGTCTCCAGCACGATGACGCCGACCTCGGGGTCGGAGCGGAACAGGCGCTCGACGGCTTCGATGTCGGCGAAGGGGATGCGGACCGTGTTGTCGGCCATCTTGAAGTCGGCGCGGTAAAGCTGGCCGTCGGTGATGCCCAGCACGCCCTTGGTCTTGCCGTGGAAGGAATTCTCGGCATAGACGATCTTCGGCCGCTTCGGGCCGGCGGCGCGCTCGGCGAGCTTCACCGCCGCTTCCATGGCTTCCGAACCGGACGAGCCCAAAAACACCATGTCGAGGTCGCCGGGCGAGCATTTCGCGATGTTGTGCGCAAGGGCTGCCGCATATTGCGACATGAAGGCGATGGCGATTTCCTGGCGCTTCTCCTCCTGGAATTTCTTGCGTGCTTCCAGGATACGCGGATGGTTATGGCCGAAGGCCAGCGAGCCAAAGCCGCCGAAGAAGTCGAGGATCTTGCGGCCGTTCTGGTCGATGTAGAACATGCCTTCGGCGCGCTCGATCTTGATCTTGTGGAAGCCGAGCAGCTTCATGAAATGCAGCTGGCCGGGGTTGAGATGCGCCTTGAACAGGTCGGTCATGCGGGCGACATCCATCGCCTTGGCCTGTTCGACGCTGATCAGGTCGGGCTTGGCGATGGTGGCGGGCGACAGCGACGGCGCGCTGACCATGGTGCGCACGTTCGTCTGTTCGGGCTTGGCCATGACGGTCATTTCAATCTCCTGTCTGCACGCACGACCAGGATCGGGCGCAACGAAAGCTGTTTTGCGAGCCGCTATTCGGCGGGCACATGTTTGGTGGCGACAGCATGACCGGCCTTCTTGGCGCGGTACTCGCTGTAGGCGGCGATCAGCATGTCCTCGTCGCGATATTGCGGCACCCAGCCGAGCTGACGCCCGGCCTTGGACACGTCGAGCACGCACTCCTCGTCCGCGATAAGATATTGCTCCGGATCCATGATAGGCATGTTCATCAGGTCGAGCAGGTCGAGCGTGCGCTTCACCGCCCAGCCGGGTGTCGGGATCAGGATCGATTTCGAGCCGGCATGCCTGATCAGATCGCCGAGCAATTTCCTGACCGGTGGCGGATTGATCGAACCCAGATTATAAGCCTCATCAGGCACACCCGCTTTCCAGGCCGCGCGGGCAGCTTCCGCACAATCGAAAACAGAAATGAACTGATAGGGGTTCCTGCCTGAACCGATCATCGGCACGGGTAAACTCCAGTCGATCAGCTTGAACAGTTTTTCGAGAATTCCGAGCCGACCGGGTCCGATGATCAGGCGCGGGCGAAACAGCGAGATCGACATGCCGCGCTTACGCCATTCGGCGGCCAGTTCCTCGGTCTTCTGCTTCGACCAGCCGTATTCGCCGAGCGGCGCGACCGGATGCTCTTCGGTCATCGGCTGGGTGACCGTGTGGCCGTAGATCATGTCGGTCGTGTAATGGACGAGCTTGGCTGCGCCGGCTCTGTCCATGGCCTGCATGATATGCTCGGTGCCATGGAAATTGACCGGGAAGAAGAAATCGTGCCGCTTGGCGCGCACCTGGATCGGCGACAGCATCTTGGCCGACAGATTGTAGACCATGTCGTCGGCCTTGAGCCCAACCCTGGCGACGGACGCAGGATCAGTGACATCGCACTTGATGAAGCGAACGCTGCGGTAGTGTGGCAGGTCGCTCCTGACGATGTCGGCGACGACAACCTCTTCACCATCGGCCACAAGTTTCGGGGCAAGGTGGCGCCCGACGAAACCGTCGCCGCCGAAAATCACATGTCTCATCGAACGGTCTCGCTATGAATCTTGTCGGACGAAAGGGAAGCTGTTTCCGTGTCATGCCCGCTCCCGCTTTGGGCGATCAGCACCGTGCCGACGCAGATGAAGGCGATGCCGGCGATGCGCCAGCCGTTGAGGTCCTCGCGGAAGACGAAATAGGCGAAGATGGCGACCGCGACATAGGCGAGGCTGAGGAACGGATAGGCGAAGGAAAGCTCGACCTTGGACAGCACATAGAGGTGCGAGGCCATAGAGATGACGAAGGTGCATAGCCCAAGGAACACCCACGGGCTGAACACGATCTGCAGCAGCTTGACCAGCGGATTGACGCCCTCGAACGAGACCTGCCCGAGCGACATCATGCCTTGCTTCAGCATCAGCTGTGCGGCGGCATTGGTCATGACGGTAAAGAGAATGAAGACGATGTATTTCATGTGTTACAAGCCACCCCTTCACGTTTCCTATTACAAACCCGCAAACATTTCGTGAAGCCACAAGAATGTTTTGAGTAAATCCTGGATTTAACGATTCGGTAACCAAGAATTACTCAGGTTTTATCTATTCCGCCGCCTCGATCACACCGCGCCGCGTGTCGAGCTTTCCTGCCGTCCGCGCCCAGAAGTCAGACAGGAAGGCAGGATCGCGAAGTGCCTCCAGCCGCGGCCATTCGGGAAAGGATGAAGCGAATATGTCGGCGCCCATACGAGCATCCTTGTAGGGATTGACGGCGCCGCCGGCCTCGATCGTGATGCGATCGAGTTCCCGCAGCAACGCCAGCGTCGCCGCGCCCCTGTTGGAGAAATCCAGCGTCAGCGTGTAGCCGGGACGCGGGAACGACAGCAGCGCCGGCGAGCGGATGGAGCCGAAGCGCTTCAACACGGTGAGGAACGAGCCCTGCCCGGCTTGCCTTGCAGCCGCCAGCAGCGCCGGCACCGCCTCGCGCGCCGTCTCCTCCGGCACCACGCTCTGGTGCTGGAAAAGCCCTTTCGGTCCGTAAAGCCGGTTCCAGTCGCGCACGCCGTCGAGGGGGAAGAAGAAGCCCTGATATCCGACCTGACGCGGTACTGTTGCCCAGCCCTTCTTCCACCTGTAGGCAGCGTTGAAGGCGGCCAGGAACGGCCGGTTGAGCACATTGAACGGCGGCTGGACCGGCACCGAGAGATTGCCGCCGGCTCGCGAGGCGGCATGCGAGCCGTATTCTGCATGATTGCCTGACAACAGCAGCCCTCGGCCGCTGTTACGGCCGCCGGCTAGCTGGTCGATCCAGGCCACCGCGTACTCGTTGGCCTGATCGGCAGCCTCGGCCAGGCCGAAGAATTCGCTCAGATCGCGAAACGGCGTCGCCGTCTCGACGATGTCGAGGGAAGGAACCCGCATCAACCGGATCGAGGCAGACAGGATCACACCTGTCAGCCCCATGCCGCCGATCGTCGCCCGAAACAGCCGCGTATTGTCTGATGCCGAGCAGCGACGGGTCTTCCCGTCGGACCTGAGCAGCATGAAGCTCTCGACATGGCAGCCGAATGTGCCGCGCCGGTGGTGGTTCTTGCCATGCACGTCATTGGCGATGGCGCCGCCGAGCGTGACGAATTGCGTGCCTGGCACAACCGCCGGGAAGAAGCCGTGAGGGGCGGCGTGGGCGATGATGTCGGACAACAGCACGCCGGCATCCGCCTCGAGAACACCGGTTTCGGCGTTGAAGGCGCGGATGCGGTTCAGCGATCGCATGTCGACGACCGCGCCGGCCTGGTTCTGGCAGGAATCGCCGTAGGAGCGCCCGTTGCCATAGGCAAGCAAAGACGCTGGCTTGGCCTGACCGCCCTTCAGCAGCGCGATCGCCTCATCGGCACCAATGGCGCGCGGCGCCGGCGGTGTGGCGAGGCCAAAGCTTGGGAAGCCTCCGGTGGCCATGCCTACCAGCCTCCGATGACCAGCATCACCGCGCCGATCAGCACCACGATCTGACTGCGCCAGTCGCGAATGATGAAGACGACCGGATCGTCATGCATCTCGTTGCGGCGCGCCAGAATCCAGACACGCATGGTGAGATAAAGCACGATCGGCGCCAGCGGCCAGATCAGCCACGGATGCGGATAAAGCTCGCGCACCGCGACACTGTCCATGTAGAGCGCCAGCACCAGCGCCGAGGAGAAGGCCGAGGCCATGCCAGCCTGGGCGACGATCTCCTGGTCCTCGGTGCGATAGCCGCGGCCGGCAATGCGCTCGCCGTGTGGAATGGCGGTGGTGCGCAGTTCGACGAAGCGCTTCACCAGCGCCAGCGACAGGAAGAAGAAGATCGAGAAGGCGAGCAGCCAGAACGACACATCGACTCCGGTCGCCGCCGCACCGGCCAGGACGCGGATCGTGTAGAGGCCGGCGAGCGTCAGTACGTCGACCAGCAGCATGCGTTTGAACGACAGCGAATAGGCCGTGGTGACGACCATGTAGCCGCCGAGCACGGCCAGGAACTCAGGCGGCAAGAACAGCCCGATGCCGACGCCGATCGTCAAAAGCACCGCGATCGCGCCAAGGCCGAACGGGATCGACAGCGCACCACTGGCGAACGGTCTATTGCGCTTGGTGAGGTGTTTGCGGTCGAGCGCGAGGTCGAAGAAATCGTTGAGGATGTAGATGGCCGATGCCACCGCGCTGAACGAGACGAACGCCAGCAGGCATTCCCAGATCATATCGGTGTTGAAATATTCATGCGAGAGCACCATCGGCACGGCGATCAGCGAGTTCTTCAGCCACTGATGGACGCGCAGCATCCTGATAATGGTTCGCAAATTTGGCTTCGGCACCGGCATCGTCTCGGCGCCGTGTGCCATCTGCCAGCGCGCGGCATGGCGGTCGGGCGCGACGACAATCGCGTTTCGTGCGGCATCGAAGACCTGGAGGTCGTGGCGGCTGTTGCCGGCGTAGTCGAAGCCGCCATCGCCATAGGCCGCGATCAGCGAGGCGCGCTTCCTGCCCGAGGTGAGATTGGCGAGACCGTCGGTGGCCAGCACCCGGTCGAAAATGCCGAGATGGGCAGCGATGGCGTTCGCGAACTTGCGCGGCGTACCGGTCGCCAACACGATCTTGCGGCCCTCGGCGTGCTCGGTCCGAAGGCGGCAAAGCAGCGTCTCACGATAGGGCAGCGATGCCGGATCGATGTCGATGCGCTGCGCGATCGCCTGTTTCAGCCGCGCTGGCCCGCCGGTGGCCCAGAAGGGCACAAGGAAAATATAGAGCGGGTTCTTCTTGAGAAGGATGAACAGCCCTTCCCACAACAGGTCGGTCGCGATCAGCGTGCCGTCGAGATCGACCGCAAGCGGTATTGCGTTCCTGTCCGACCGCGCATCCATGTCCGTCCTGCCCTGCCCGCGTATGTTCCGGAACCCGGATCTCGTTGCGCGCCGCTTTTCGGCGTCTTGAGGCTGGTATAGCGGGGAACGGCGTAGCGAACGTTAAAACGCACGGTTGTAGACGGCTGCCGTGGTGGTATTTCCGGCGTCATTGTTAAACAATCGATACCGGAAACGATAAAAGGCCGAGCAAATGCCCGGCCTTTCCAATCATGCCACCAAGATTACTTGATGCGGGCGACGCCGCCTGAGATTTCGACCGTTTCCGAGCCGGTCAGGGCTTCGAGGTCGCCATTGGGCAAGGTGACGAAACAGCCATTCGGGCAGAACTCGACCGTTTCGCCACCGGCCAGCGCAAGGTCAGTCTTGCTGCCACCCTCGGTCACGATCAGCGTGCGAGTCTCGGCGTCCTTGTTGACCGCGCTTGCGGCATGGGCCGAGCCGATGGCAGCGACCAGAGCGACGGCAGCGACGAGAGACTTCCACATGGTGCAATATCGGTGTTCCCACCGCCTCTGTTGCATTTCGCAAGGCATTTTCGCCTTTGCATGGGAGCTTATATGAGATGGAAGCTGAACCGCAACTGAATGCCGCATTCATGCCGCAATTGGTTTTGGCTAGTTCCGAGCGCGTCACTCGGCAGGCTGGCTGAACATCGACACACCCTAGTCGGGATCGGGCTTGCGCAGCTTGCGCCCCGTCCTGGCGGCCCGTTTCGCTTCGGCCACGGCCTCCACCCTGGCCTGCTCCTGTTCGGCGAAGTCGGCCTCGATCTTGTCGTCGTCGGTGGGCCAGGCCTTGGGCTTGTGGACCTCGACGACGGCGCGCGGCGTCGAGGGAATCTCGATGTGCTCGCCGCTGAATTTTTCGAGCACGGCAAACCGGATGTCGTTCTGCGCGACGTTGCCGTTCATCACATCGGCCAGGAACACGCGGATCTCGAATTCGAGCGCGGCAGGCCCGAAATTGGAAAACAGCACGAAGGGTTCGGGGTTCTTCAGCACCAGCGGATGGCCGCGTGCGATGTCCAGCAGGACGGCATGAACCTGCTTGACGTCGCTGCCATAGGCGACGCCGACCTTGATGTCGATGCGGCCAAGCTTGTTGCGGTGCGTCCAGTTGCCGACTGCGTTGTTGATCAGGTTCGAATTGGGCAGGATCACCGATTGCCGCTGGAAGGTTTCGATCTCGGTTGCGCGCACGCTGATCTTCTTCACGGTACCGCTGACATCGCCGGCGACGATCCAGTCGCCGACCTTGAACGGCCGCTCGGCCAGAAGGATCAGGCCGGAAACGAAATTGGACACCACATTCTGCAGGCCAAAACCGATACCGAGGGAAAGAGCGCCGGCAACCAGTGCCAGACTGGACAGATCGATGCCCGCTGCAGAGATGCCGACCAGCGCCGCCAGCGCGACACCGGCATAGCCGACCGCCAGCCTGATCGAATTGCGTACCCCGGTATCGACCTTGCCGCGTGCCATCACCGAACCGTCGAGCCAACCCTGGAACCAGCGCGTCAGGAAATAGCCGATGATGAAGACGACGATGCCCGAAAGGATGCCGGTGACCGAAATCGTCACCGAACCGATATTGATCCCGGTTGCCAGTTTGTAGGCCCAGGCCTGGATGTCGCCGGGCTGGAAGCCCCACATCAGCAGGATCAGCGGCAGGAACACCAGCACGATCATCACATTGATGGCGACGCTGACGACGAGGCCGAGTTGGTCGAGAGCCGTATCCTCATAGCTGGAATTGGCCGACAGCCAGCGCCCGACGGATGTGTTGGCGAAAGCGCCCTCCTCGCCGATCGCGCGCGCCGACAGGAAGCCGATATAGGCGGTGATCAGCGCGGTGCCGGTAACCACGACCTGTAGCGACACGAACAAGGCAAGGCCGATATAGCCGAGCAGCGCGGCAATGATGGTGAAAAGGCCAAGCGCAAGCGATGTATAGCGCAGCCATGCCGGCCACGGGCGCCAGCTTCCATCATGCGCCTTGAAGGGCCTCAGCATCGCCATCAGGATCAGGATGACGCCGACGATGATGGTGGCGCCGAAACTGCGGGCGATGGTCAGCGACAGCGGCGAACCCATCTTGTCGTTGACGATCGACAGGAAATAGTTGACGCCGATGACCACGGCCATGGCGGTTGTCAGCCGCACCAACCAGCGCGCCGGGCCGGTTTCGACGGGAATGAGCCGCCAGTTCGGCAGCCGCGGCTCGAGCGCCGCATTGGTCAGCCGGTTGACGCAGAACACCCCCGCGATGACGGCCGCCAGCGCATTCAGGAAGACACCGATGTCGCCGCGTAACACATTGTAATAATTGAAAAAGAACACCGTGGAGGCGAGAAATACGCTGACCGCCAGCGACGGCAGCAACGTCGACCAGAAGGCCACCGACAAGCGGCTGAGATAGGACGGATCCTCGTTGGAAGGATCGGCTTCGAACACGCGTCCGAACAGCCGCCTGCCGCCGACCAGCAGCACCAGCGCCAGCCCGAGCGCCACGAAAGTCGCTGCGAGGATAGCCTGGAACTTGAACTTGAAAGCGAAGCTCAGCCAGGACGACACAGCCTTGTACAGGTTGGCATATTCGTCCTGGGCGTCGGAGAAGACCTGCGGGCTCAGGGCGTCGGACAGCACGTAGCGCTTGGTCAAAAGGTTGCGGAATAGCTCGCTGCGTATGTTGCCGATCTTGTCGATCAGCCCGCTGATACGGATCGACAGGTTCTGCGCGCTGGCGACGACCGCGTTGATCTCGGCCTTTTCCGACGCCAGCGCCTGGCGTTCGCCAGTCACTATGTCGGGCTCCTGCGGCTGGCCCGCCGCCGGCGACGGACCCAGCATCTCGATCCGATTGTTGATATCGGTGAGGCGCGAACGGAACGCCAGCGCGCTGGTGAGTGCCGCCCGCGACAGATCCTCCAGTTGCAGACGGATATCCACCAGCGAGGCATCGTCCTCACCGTCCTGCTGTATCTTCTTCTCGAGGTCGTCAGTCTTGGCCGTCAGGCCCTGAATGACTTTCTGCTGATCGGTGATCAGTCCGGCGGCGCCCTGGCCGAGCGCTTGCGCCATGGCGTCGAACGAGGGCGGCGCCGAGAAGACGAGCGCGAGAATCAAAATGAGGCGAAGCAATCGGAAAATCATGATTTTGACGGCGACTCGTGCGGCAAAGACAATTTGAAAGCCTGTCCTTGATAGAGACGGCCATATCATGGGGCAAGCCGTCGCAGCCATCGCTGGCCCATCCGATCACACGGGCGTCGGCCAGTCGAAAGGCAATGGCGCAATATTGGCTTTGCCGATGCGGCCTGCTCTATAGTCTGCCGCATCGCCCGAACCGGATGACAATGATGGCAGAGTACTCGGCCTTTTCGCTGCTCGCGAACGCGCTCAAGGGAAACAAGGACTGGAAGCCGGCCTGGCGCAAGCCGGACCCGAAGGCATCCTATGATGTCATCATCATCGGCGGCGGCGGCCACGGGCTGGCCACCGCTTACTACCTCGCCAAGGAACACGGCATCACCAATGTCGCCGTGCTGGAAAAGGGCTGGCTCGGCTCCGGCAATGTCGGCCGCAACACGACAGCCGTGCGCTCGAACTACCTGCTGCCGGCCAACACCCGCTTCTACGAACATTCGATGAAGCTGTGGGAGAACCTCTCGCACGACCTCAACTACAACGTCATGTTCTCGCAGCGCGGCTGCCTGAACCTGGCACACACGCCGGCCCAGTTCGACGACTACGCAAGGCGCGGCAATGCCATGCGCCATCTCGGCGTCGATGCGGAATTGATGACGCCGGCGCAGATCAAGCGCCTGATCCCGGCGCTCGACATCTCCGACAGCGCACGCTTTCCGGTGGTCGGCGGCCTGATGCAGCGGCGCGCCGGCACCGCCCGCCACGATGCGGTGGCCTGGGGCTATGCGCGCGGCGCCGACCGTCGCGGCGTCGACATCATCGAGAATTGCGAGGTCACCGGCTTCCTGCGTGACGGCGACCGCGTCACCGGCGTCACCACCTCGCGTGGCGACATCCGCGCCAAGAAGGTGGCTATCGCGGTTGCCGGCAGCACCGGACGCGTCATGCAGCTGGCCGGCATCGAGACGATGCCGATCGAGAGCCATGTGCTGCAGGCCTTCGTTACCGAATCGCTGAAACCCTTCATCGATACCGTTGTCACCTTCGGCATGGGCCATTTCTACATGTCGCAATCGGACAAGGGCGGCCTCATTTATGGCGGCGACATCGACGGCTACAACAGCTACGCCCAGCGCGGCAATCTGCCTGTCGTCGACGAGGTGATGAGCGAGATGCTGGCGCTGTTTCCGGGCCTTGCCCGCGTGCGCATGCTGCGCTCCTGGGGCGGTGTTTGCGATATGTCGATGGACGGCTCGCCGATCATCACCATCGGCCCCCTGCCCGGCATGTATCTCAACTGCGGCTGGTGCTATGGCGGCTTCAAGGCGACGCCGGCTTCCGGCTGGTGCTTCGCCTGGACCATCGCCAAGGACCAGCCGCATGACCTCAACGCACCCTTCACCCTCGACCGCTTCCACCGCGGCCTGGTGATCGACGACAAGGGCCAGGGTGCAAACCCGCGGCTGCATTAGGCATTAGGTAAAATCCAATGTTGATCACTTGCCCCTATTGCGGCCCGCGCGACGTCATCGAGTTCACCTATCAAGGTGACGGCAATCGTGAGCGTCCCGACCCCGCCTCGCAGAATTTCGAGGCGTGGAACGCCTATGTCTATGACCGGCTGAATCCGGCCGGCGACCACAATGAGATCTGGCAGCATTCCGGCGGTTGCCGCGCGCATCTGCGGGTCGTGCGCAACACGCTGACGCATGAGATTTTGAGCGTCGCCTTCGTAAGGGGTGATCATGGGCGCAGCGATCACACCTCGGCCGCGCGCCGCAAGGCGGAGGGCAAGTCATGAGCCCGCGCCGCACCGACACCGGCGGCCGCATCGACCGGCTGAAAACCATCCGCTTCACCTTCGACGGCGCGTCCTATACCGGCCATGCCGGCGACACGCTGGCATCGGCACTGCTGGCCAAGGGCGTCACCCTTTACGGCCGCTCGTTCAAATACCACCGCCCGCGCGGATTGCTGACTGCCGGTGTCGAGGAGCCCAATGCCCTGGTGACGGTGCTGAAGGGTGAGGTTCGCGAGCCCAACATTCCGGCGACCATGGTCGAGATCCATGACGGGCTGGTTGCCATCAGCCAGAACCGTTTTCCGTCGCTTGCCTGGGACATCAACGCCGTCAACCAGCTCGGCGGCAAGATCCTGTCGGCCGGCTTCTACTACAAGACCTTCATGGGACCGGTGTTCGGTCCGCTCAAAGGCACGCGATTCTGGATGTTCTGCGAGCATTTCATTCGCCGCGCCGCTGGTCTCGGCAGCGCCGGATCGGCGAAGGACCCGACCCGCTACGAGCGCATGAATGCCTTTTGCGACGTGCTGGTGGTCGGCTCCGGCCCGGCCGGTCTGATGGCAGCCAAGGCCGCCGCCGATCAGGGCGCGCGCGTTATGCTGGCCGATCTCGAGCCGCGTTTCGGCGGCTCGGCCAACTGGTCCGACGAAACGATTGACGGCGCGCCGGCGGCCGACTGGGCCAGGCGCACCGTCACCCAGCTCGAAGGCCGCGACAATGTCCGGCTTTTGCCGCGCACCACGGTGTGGGGCTATTACGACAACAACACGCTTGCCGCGCTCGAACGGGTCAGCGACCACAAGGACCAGCCCGGCAAGGGCGAGCCGCGCCATCGCTACTGGGCGATCCGCGCCAAATCCGTGGTCCTGGCCACCGGTGCTTTTGAGCGCCCGCTGGTCTTCCCCGGCAATGACCGGCCAGGCGTGATGCTGGCACATGCAGCCGAGCGCTATGCCAACGAGTTCGGCGTGCTGTCGGGCGAGAAGATCGCGCTGTTCACCAACAATGACAGCGCCTATCGTGCGGCCGTCGCCTTGAAGAAAGCTGGTGCCGCGGTCGTCGCCATCGCCGACGTCAGGCCGGAACTGTCGCCAGAGATGCGCAAGCTGGCCGCGGAGGCCGAGGCCGAAATCTTCGCCGGCCATGCGGTCATCGCCACCGAAGGCGGCAAGGCGCTATCAGGCCTCAAGCTGCAACGCTTCGACATGACCAATGGCGCGCTCATCGGCGATGCACGCAGCATCCATGCCGATTGCCTGCTGATGTCCGGCGGCTGGTCGCCGACCATCCATCTGGCCAGCCAGGCCGGTGCCAAGGCGGAATGGAACGCCGCGCGGCAAGCCTTTCTGCCGCCGAAGCCGACACAAAAGGGGCCCACACAGCAATGGATTGGCGCCGGCGCCTTCACCGGCAGTTTTTCCACGACCGAAGCCATCGCCGAAGGCCGCGCCGCCGGCCTTGCGGCAGCCGGTGGGCAGAGCACACCCGCCGTGCTGCCTACGGTCGAGGCAGCACCCGGCGATCCCGATCCGGCGCCGGTGTTCGAGATCAGAGCCAACGGCAAGAGCTTTGTCGACTTCCAGCACGACGTCACGGCCGAGGACGTGCGGCTGGCTCACCGCGAAGGCTTCGTCTCGGTCGAACATCTGAAGCGCTACACAACGCTCGGCATGGCGACCGACCAGGGCAAGAGCTCCAACGTGCCTGGCCTTGCCATTATGGCCGAAGCGCTGGGCAAGCCGATCCCCGAGGTCGGCACGACGCGCTTCCGGCCGCCTTTTGCGCCGGTATCGATCGGCTCGCTGGCGGCGGAGCGTTTTGGCGACCTGAAGCCCGAGCGGCTGACGCCGATGCATGACTGGCACGTCGCCAATGGCGCGACGATATATTCCGCCGGCCTCTGGTACCGGCCGATGATCTACGGCCTTGCCGGCGAAACGGTCGAACAGGCCTATGTCCGCGAAGCCAAGGCGACGCGCAACAGCGCCGGCATCGTCGATGTCTCGACACTGGGCAAGATTGCGGTGCAAGGGCCCGACGCCGCTCTGCTTCTCGACCGCGTCTACACCAACATGTTTTCGACGCTGGCCGTCGGCAAGGCGCGCTACGGGCTGATGCTGCGCGAGGACGGCCTCGCCTTCGACGACGGCACCACTTGGCGGCTCGGCGAGCAAGATTTCCTGATGGCCACCACCACGGCCAACGCTGGCAAGGTGATGCAGCATCTCGAATATTTCCTTGACGTGATCTGGCCGGACCTGAAAGTGCACGTCACCTCGGTGACCGACGAATGGGCGGGCGCCGCGATCGGCGGGCCCAAGGCCAGGCAGATCCTTGCTACTTGTGTCACTGGCACAGCGGTGGACAACGCTACCTTGCCGTTCATGGGCATCGTTCGTGGCGAGATATCAGGCGTACCGGTGATGATTTGCCGGTTGTCGTTCTCCGGCGAAATGGCGTTCGAAGTCTATTCCGGCGCCGGCTACGGCACCCATGTCTGGGAAGCCTTGATCGAGGCCGGCAGACCGTTCGGGCTGGTCACCTACGGGCTCGAGGCGCTCGGCACGATGCGCATCGAGAAAGGTCATGTCACCGGCGCCGAGATCGACGGCCGCACCACAGCGCGCGATTTGCATCTCGACTGGATGCTGTCGAAGAAGAAGCCGTTCATCGGCTCGGCGATGATGGATCGCGAAGGCCTGATCGCGTCGGACCGCCTGGAACTGGTCGGCCTGATTTCGCTCGACAACCGGCCACTCAACGGCGGAGCCCACATCGTCGAAGAACTGGACGAGGCCAATCCGCACGGCTCCATCGGTCACATCACCGCCTGCTGCTACTCGCCGGCGCTCGGCAAGCATATCGCGCTGGCGCTGGTCAAGGGCGGCAAGGCGCGGCGGGGCACCCGCGCTCATGTCTCCGATCCCCTGCGCAACCGGTTCGGACCGGTCGAGATCGTCTCCAACCACTTCTTCGATCCGGACGGGAGCCGCATGCATGGTTGAGCGTCAATCGCCACTTGAACCGGAATTTCACGTCGGCTCACACGGCAATTTCGAGCATGGCGTCGAAATCATCCTGACCGAGACGACCCCGGGCTCGATCGTGCAGATCGCCGCCTGGCCTGGCGAAGAGAAGAAGCTGATTGCAGCCATCCGCACCGTCACTGGGCTTGCGCTGCCCGATGGCGCCGGCGGCGGTGTGAGCGACGGCGTGAAGTCGGTGTTCGGCTTCGCGCCGGGAAAGTTCACCGTTGCCGATGAGGCCGAAGGGCTGGCCGCGGCCTTTGCCAAGGTGGTTACCCCGGCCATCGGCACCGTCACCGACCTCTCGCATGGCCGCACCGCCATCCGCATCGCCGGGCCGAAGGCCGAATGGGTGCTGGCGAAGTTCTTCGCCATCGACTTTTCGCTGCCGGCCTTTCCGGTCGGCGCCGGCCGTTCGACCACCCATCACGACGTCTTCGCCCAGCTCCAGCGCACCGGCGCCGACCAGTTCGACATCTATGTCTTCCGCTCGTTCGCGCGCTCGTTCTGGAAGGCGCTTTGCCATGCCAGCGAGGAAGTCGGCTACGAGGTGCAGTAGAGGCGGCCGGCCTCTCGCCGACGATTTCCGCATCCTGTTCGTGATCGAGGGCATCATCACGCTCTGCGCGCTGCTTGCCTACTTCAAGCTGACGCCGCAGGACGGCGCCCATGTCAGCGGCCACGGCGCGCAGATGAACACCGAGTAGAAGCTGCTGGCAGACCGGCTTACTCGCTGAACGTCACCCACTCTTCCAGCGGCACGCGGTCGGTGCGGAAGGTGTTTTCAGGTTTTGACGTATCTTCATGGCCAAGCGCCATGCCGCAGACGACGATCTCTTCGTCCGGAATGTCGAGCACCGGCCTGATCTGCCGGTGGTACGGCGCGAAGGCCGCTTGCGGACAGGTATGCAAGCCCCTGCCCCGCGCCGCCACCATGATGTTCTGCAGGAACATGCCGTAGTCGATCCATGAACCCTGGTTGAGCCGGCGATCGATGGTGAAGATCATGCCGACCGGGGCGTCGAAGAAAACGAAGTTGCGGTCGTGCTGGGCACGCATCTTGTCGACTTCGCGGCGGCCGATGCCGAGCGCGCCATAGAGGCCGAACCCATTGGCGCGGCGCCGGGTCAGATACGGCTCGAAGAACTGGGTGGGATAGTAGCGGTACTCGTCCCAATCGGCTTTTTCGGCGCGAATGCCGGAATTGAGAATGGCGTCTGATATCCGCTGCTTGGTCTCGCCCTTGGTCACGTAGACCTTCCAGGGCTGCATGTTGGTGCCCGACGGAGCCCGCGCCGCAACCTCCAGAATGGCACGAATGGTGTCGTCGCCGACCATATCGGGCAGGAATGCCCGCACCGACCGGCGCGACAGGATCGCCTCGTCGACGATCTCGGCTTCGCCCGCAATTCGGGTGTTGTTTTCCAGCATGGGCCGTCCCTTAACCCTCGTCTCGACCAGACGTCCCCACTCGCCGTTCGTGCCCGAGCCTTTGCATGAACCGTCAAAATCGTGCAAGCAAATCTTGAGCATGCGTGAAAATCCACTTGATTTTTTCATGCGCTTGACTTCTCATGAAATTTGATCGGAATTTTTCACGAAGTGAGCGCTTTGCCTTCGCCTACCGCAAGAACATTGCAGGGACCTGACGAACGCGTGCTGGCCAGCGATATCAGGGCGCTGCGCAAGGCGCGCGGACTGACGCTGGTTGAGATCGGCCTGAAGCTTGGCCGTTCGGTCGGCTGGGTCAGCCAGGTCGAGCGCGGCCTGTCGACGCCGTCGCTCAGTGATCTCAGGGCCTTCGCCGAACTGTTCGGCGTACCGATCAGCCTGTTTTTCAGCCATGACGTGCCTGTCGAAAGCGAGCGCGGCGTGATTGTGCGCGCCGGCCGGCGCCGGACGCTTGGCACAAGCGAATCCGGCTTGGTGGAGGAGCTTCTGTCACCCGATCTCGGCGGTAGCTTCGAGATGGTGCGTTCGGTCTTCGCGCCAGGCGCGGAACTGAAGGCCGAGGCGCAGCGGCCGACCGAGGAAGCCGGATACGTCGCGTCCGGACTGTTCGATATCGAGATAGCGGGCGTCTGGCATCGGCTTGGCGAGGGCGACTCCTTTCGGTTCGAAGGCAAGCCCTACCGCTGGCGCAATCCGGGTGCCGAGCCGGCAATTGTCATCTGGGTGGTTTCGCCACCAGTCTATTGAATGTGAATGCATGTCGCCCAAAAGTGCGCAGCGGTTTTGGGAAAACGACATGCATCAAAACAAAATAGAAGCGCGACGCGCTTCAGGTTTGGGAGAAGAACATGGCGGGTTTGCCGAGCACGGCGCGCGTGGTGATCATCGGAGGCGGTGCCGTCGGCACGTCCTCGCTCTATCATCTCGCCAAGGCGGGCTGGACCGACTGCGTGCTGCTCGAAAAGAACGAGCTGACCTCCGGCTCGACCTGGCATGCCGCCGGCAACGTGCCGACCTTCTCCTCGTCCTGGTCGCTGATGAACATGCAGCGCTATTCGACCGAGCTTTATCGCGGGCTGGCCGACGCGGTCGACTATCCCATGAACTATCACGTCACCGGCTCGCTGCGCCTTGCTCATACGAAAGAGCGCATGCAGGAGTTCCAGCGCGCCAAGGGCATGGGCCGCTATCAGGGCATGGACATCGACATTGTCGGCGTCGACGAGATCAAGCGCCGCTATCCCTTCATCGAGACGCATGATCTGAAGGGCGCGCTCTACGATCTGAGCGATGGCGACATCGATCCAGCGCAGCTCACCCAGGCCTTGGCCAAGGGCGCGCGCGACATGGGCGCGAAAATCATCCGCTTCTGCCCGGTCACAGGCGTGCGCCGCGAGAACGATGAATGGGTGGTCGAGACGGTACAAGGCGAGATCCGCTGCGAGATCGTCGTCAATGCCGCCGGTTACCGCGCCGCCGAAGTCGGCAAGATGTTCGGCCGCGAGGTGCCTATGATGGTGATGAGCCATCAGTACATATTGTTCGAGGAGATCCCCGAACTGGCGGCGTGGTCGAAGGAACAGGGCAAGAAACTGCCGCTGCTGCGCGACGTCGACACCTCCTACTATTTGCGCCAGGAAAAGAACGGCATGAACCTCGGCCCCTATGAGCGCAATTGCCGCGCGCATTGGGCGACCCACAATGATCCGATGCCGGAGGATTTTTCCTTCCAGCTGTTCCCCGACGATCTTGACCGGCTGGAACATTATCTGGCCGACGCCGTCGCCCGCGTGCCGATCCTGGGCACTGCCGGCCTGTCCAAGGTCATCAACGGGCCGATCCCCTACACGCCGGACGGCAATCCGCTGATCGGGCCGATGCCCGGCGTTCCCAATGCCTTCGAGGCCTGCGTCTTCACCTTCGGCATCGCCCAAGGCGGCGGCGCCGGCAAGGTGCTGGCCGAATGGGTGACTGAGGGCCAGACCGAATGGGACATGTGGTCGTGCGATCCGCGCCGCTTCACCTCCTTTGCCTCGGCGCCGGACTATTGCGTCGCCAAGGGCATGGAGATCTACGGCAACGAATACGCCATCCAATTTCCGCGCCATGCCTGGCCGGAAGGCCGCGACCGCAAACTGTCGCCGATCCACGATCGTATCAAGGCGTTCGGCGCCCGCTTCGACGCCTACAATGGCTGGGAGCGCGCCACCTGGTACGCGCAAGACGGCGATGATGTTTCCGAGGAAGCGACGCTGACCTTCCGCCGCGACGGGCCATGGCAACATCGCGTGCGCGAGGAGTGCCTGGCGGTGCGCGATGCCGCCGGCATTTTGGACCTGCCGGGCTTCTCCCGCTTCAATCTCAAGGGGCCGGGTGCCGCCGAATGGCTGAGCCTGCAAGTCACCGGGCTGGTGCCGAAGCCCGGCCGCATCGGCCTGGTCTATTTCGCCGACGACAAGGGCCGCATCGTCACCGAAATGTCCGTCGTGCGCCACGACGACAACCTGATGACGCTGATCACCGCTGCGGTCGCGCAATGGCATGATTTCGAATGGCTGAAATCGCGCATGCCCAAGGATGCGCCGTTCAAGCTGATCGATCGGACCGAGGAATTCTCGACCCAGATCCTGGCCGGCCCGAACTCGCGGAAAATCCTCGCCGATGTCTGCGACGCCGACCTCACTCTGCCATGGCTGACGCATCAGGAGACGAAGATCGACGGCCGGTGGGCGAAGCTTGTGCGCGTCTCCTTCGCCGGCGAACTCGGCTGGGAAATCCACACCAGGGTTGACGACACCGCCGCCATCTTCGACGCCATCTGCGCGGCCGGACAGCAGCACGGACTGAAGCCGTTCGGCATGTATGCGCTGGATTCGCTGCGGCTCGAAAAAGGCTACCGCACCTGGAAGGGCGACCTGTCGACCGATTATTCGATCCTGCAGGGTGGGCTGGAACGCTTCGTCAAATGGGAAAAGCCCGATTTCCGTGGTAAGGCGGCGTTGCTGAACGAGAAGCAGCAAGGCGTGAAGAAGCGCTTCGTCACGCTTGTCGTCGAAAACCCCGGTGACTGCGACGCACCCTACATGTCGACGCTGTGGCATGACGGCCAGATCGTCGGTGAGACGACGTCGGGCGGCTGGGGCCATCGCATCGACAAGTCGATCGCGCTCGGCATGCTGCGCGCCGACCTGACCGAACCCGGCACGACCGTCGAGGTCGAAATCTTCGGCGACCGTTTCCAGGCGACCGTGCAGAAAGATGAGCCCCTATGGGATCCGAAGAACGAGAGGCTGCGCGCATGAAGAACGTCATCCTCACCGATGGCGGCATGGGCCAGGAACTGGTCCGCCGCAGCAAGTCCGAGCCGACACCGCTATGGTCGGCCAGGGTACTGATCGACGAACCGGATCTGGTGCGTGATCTGCACGCGGAATTCATCCGTGCCGGCGCTCGCGTCATCACCATCAATACCTATTCAGCGACACCCGAACGCCTGGCGCGTGAGGGCGCGGAAGACCTCTTCAAGCCTTTGCAGAAGCGCGGCATCGAATTGGCCAGGCAAGCCCGCGACGAGGCCGGCGACACCGCGATTGCCGGCTGCCTGTCTCCGCTGTTCGGCAGCTATGCGCCGGCACTGACCATTTCCTTCGAGGAGACGCTCGACATCTACCGCCGCATCGTTGCCGAGCAAGCGGATGGCGTCGATCTGTTCCTGTGTGAAACCATGGCGTCGGCGGACGAAGCCCGCGCGGCCGTCACCGCGGCATCGGAAAGCGGCAAGCCGGTCTGGGTGTCGTGGACGCTGGCCGATCACGGCAAACCGCGGCTGCGCAGCGGCGAGGCAATAGCCGCCGCGGCAGGCGCGCTTGATGGCCTGACCGTCGCGGCGCGGCTGGTCAATTGCTGCCGGCCGGAAGCAATCGCCGCAGCCTTGCCTGAACTGATCGACCTCGGCGGCCCGGTCGGCGCCTATGCCAATGGCTTCACCTCGACCGAAGCACTCAAGCACGGCGGCACTGTCGACGTGCTGCATGCCCGCCATGATCTTGGCCCGGACGCCTATGCCGACCAGGCGATCGGCTGGGTGGAGGCTGGCGCCAGCATCGTTGGCGGCTGCTGCGAAGTCGGACCGCCGCATATCGCCGCTCTGCGCGACCGGCTCGAACAGACCGGCCACAAAATTTCGGGAGTTTTGCATGCCTAGACCATCATCGCGCATTTCCGGCATCGTGCCTTCTGGCAAGGACGGCTGGGAAGTCCATTTCGCCGCCTGGACGCGCAAGGAGGCCGGCGAAGACATCATCATGCTGTCGGTTGGCGACCATGATTTCGACACGCCTTCGCAGACGATCGAAGCCTGCGTGACCGCGGTTCGCGGCAGCAATCATCACTACACCCCGCTTCCCGGCTTGCCGCGCCTGCGTAAGGCGATGGCGGCGGCCTCGAGCGCCTGCACAGGCGTCGAGACGTCGCCGGATCAGGTCATCGCCACGCCGGGCGGCCAGGCGGCACTCTACGCTGCCGTGCAGGGGGTACTCGACCAGGGCGATCACGCTATCGTCGTGGCGCCCTACTACGCCACCTATCCCAACACGTTCAGCGCCGCAGGCGCGGATTTCACCGTCGTCGAGACACCCGCCGAGGATGGCTTCCAGCCGCGTGCCGACATGATCCGCGCGGCAATCCGGCCGAACACGCGCGCCATCCTGATCAACACGCCGAACAACCCGACCGGTGCGGTCTATTCGCGCGAGCGGCTGGAGCAGTTGGCGGAAGTATGCCGGGAGCACGACCTGTGGCTGCTGTCGGACGAAGTCTATTGGACGCTGGGTGGCGGCGAGCACGTCTCGCCGCGCTCGCTGCCCGGCATGGCCGAGCGCACTCTGGTCATCAATTCGATGTCCAAGAGCCATGGCATGACCGGCTGGCGCATGGGCTGGCTGACGGGACCGGAGGAGATGATCACGCTGATGATCAATCTCAATCTGGTGACGACCTACGGCCTGCCGGCCTTCATCTCGATCGCCTGTTCCGAAGCGCTGGAGAACCGTTACGGCGTCAACGACATCGCCAAGCGCTACGCCGCGCGCCGGACCGTCTTCCTCGATGCCGTGCGCGGCATGAACGATGTCACCGTGCGCGGTTCCGAGGGCGGCATGTATGTCATGCTCGACATCTCAGCCGTCGAACCCGATGACGAGAAATTCGCCTGGGCCTTGCTCGACAAGGAAAATGTCGGCGTGATGCCGGGCTCCAGCTTCGGCGAAGCCGCAGCCGGCCATATTCGCATCAGCCTCTGCCAGCCCGAACCCGTGCTGCAAGAGGCAGCGCTTCGGCTGCGCCGCTTTGCTTCCAGCTACCGTCGCGAGGCCGCATGACCGCCAAGGCCATCCCGACCAAAGCCATCCCAACTAAAGCGAGGGCCGTCATCATCGGCGGCGGCGTCTCCGGCTGTTCGGTCGCCTACCACCTGGCCAAGCTTGGCTGGACCGACATCGTGCTCCTGGAACGCAAGCAGCTGACATCGGGCACGACATGGCACGCCGCCGGCCTGATCGGCCAGTTGCGCGGCTCGCAGAACATGACCCGGCTGGCGAAATATTCCGCCGACCTCTACGTCAAGCTGGAAGCCGAGACCGAGGTCGGCACCGGCATGCGCCAGGTCGGCTCGATCACCGTGGCGCTGACCGAGGAGCGCAAGCACGAGATTTACAGGCAGGCGTCTCTGGCGCGCGCCTTCGATGTCGATGTCCGCGAGATTTCCCCAAATGAAGTCAAGCAGATGTACCCACATCTGAATGTCTCGGACGTCGTCGGCGCCGTGCACCTGCCGCTCGACGGCCAGTGCGACCCCGCCAACATCGCCATGGCGCTGGCCAAGGGCGCCCGCCAGCGCGGCGCCACCATCGTCGAGAATGTGAAGGTCACCAAGGTCCACACCAAGGCCGGCCGCATCACCGGCGTTTCCTGGGCACAGGGCGAGGAACAAGGCACCATCGAAGCCGACGTCGTCGTCAACTGCGCCGGCATGTGGGCGCGCGAACTGGGCGCGCAGAACGGCGTCACCATCCCGCTGCACGCCTGCGAGCATTTTTACCTCGTCACCGAGCCGATCCCCGGCCTCGGCCGGCTGCCGGTGCTGCGCGTGCCCGACGAATGCGCTTACTACAAGGAGGACGCCGGCAAGATGATGCTGGGCGCCTTCGAGCCGGTGGCAAAACCATGGGGCATGGACGGCATCCGCGAGGATTTCTGCTTCGACCAGTTGCCCGAGGACATGGATCATTTCGAGCCGATCCTCGAAATGGGCGTCAACCGCATGCCTATGCTGGCAACCGCTGGCATCCACACTTTCTTCAACGGTCCCGAGAGCTTCACGCCGGACGACCGCTATTACCTGGGTGAAGCGCCGGAGCTGTCCGGCTACTGGATGGCGACCGGCTACAATTCGATCGGCATCGTCTCCTCCGGCGGCGCCGGCATGGCGCTGGCGCAGTGGATCAATGATGGCGAAGCGCCATTCGATCTCTGGGAAGTCGACATCCGCCGCGCCCAGCCGTTCCAGAAGAACCGCCGCTACCTCAAGGAGCGCGTCTCCGAAACGCTCGGCCTGCTCTATGCCGACCATTTCCCTTACCGACAGATGGCGACGTCGCGGAATGTCAGGCGTTCGCCGCTGCATGAGCATCTGAAGGCGCGCGGCGCCGTGTTCGGCGAAGTCGCCGGCTGGGAGCGCGCCAACTGGTTCGCCCGCGAGGGCCAGGAGCGCGAATACCGCTATTCCTGGAAGCGCCAGAACTGGTTCGACAACCAGCGCGACGAGCACCTCGCGGTCAGGAACAAGGTCGGCCTGTTCGACATGACCTCGTTCGGCAAGATCCGTGTCGAGGGCCGCGACGCCTGCGCTTTCCTGCAAAAGCTGTGCGCCAACGACATGGACGTGGCGCCGGGCAAGATCGTCTACACCCAAATGCTCAACCAGCGCGGCGGTATCGAGAGCGACCTGACGGCCTCGCGGCTGTCGGAAACGGCTTACTTTCTCGTCGTCCCCGGCGCCACGCTGCAGCGCGACCTCGCCTGGCTGAGAAAACACCTCACCGACGAATTCGTCGTCATCACCGATGTCACGGCGGCCGAAAGCGTGCTCTGCCTGATGGGACCGGATGCGCGAAAACTGATCCAGAAGGTGAGCCCGAACGACTTCTCCAACGGGACCAACCCGTTCGGCACGTTCCAGGAAATCGAGATCGGCATGGGCCTGGCCCGCGCGCACCGCGTCACCTATGTCGGCGAGCTCGGCTGGGAACTCTATGTCTCGACCGACCAGGCGGCCCATGTCTTCGAAGCGATCGACGAGGCCGGCGCCAATGTTGGGCTGAAACTCTGCGGCCTGCACACGCTGGATTCCTGCCGCATAGAGAAGGCTTTTCGGCATTTCGGCCATGACATCACCGATGAGGACAATGTCCTGGAAGCCGGTCTCGGCTTCGCGGTCAAAACGGCCAAGGGCGACTTCATTGGCCGTGATGCAGTATTGAAGAAGAAGGAAGCCGGCCTGTCACGCCGGCTGGTCCAGTTCCGCCTGAAGGACCCGCAACCCCTGCTCTTCCACAATGAAGCGATCCTGCGCGACGGCAAGATCGTCGGTCCGATCACCTCGGGCAATTACGGCCATCATCTCGGCGGCGCCATCGGGCTGGGCTATATCAAGTGCCAGGGCGAGAGCGAGGCGGATGTGCTGGGCTCATCCTACGAGATCGAGATCGCCGGCGAACGTTTTGCGGCGGAAGCGTCATTGAAGCCGATGTACGATCCGAAGTCGGAGCGGGTGAGGATGTAGCGCGCGCTTTTCCCTTCTCCCCGTTCACGGGGAGAAGGTGGCCCGAAGGGCCGGATGAGGGGCAGCGCCAAGTTTTGTCAAGCTAGCGCCGCCCCTCATCTGCCTGCCGGCATCTTCTCCCCGTGAACGGGGAGAAGGACGCTAATCTCTCAAAACCGCTCCAGCTTCGCCCGCACTTTCGCCAGAAACGCTGCGCGCGTCCGTGGCGTCGAGGAATCCATCAGATAGTGCGCCAGGAAGAATGTCCGGCAACGCGTGGCGCACAGCGCCCGCATGCCGCGCAAAAGGGTCTTGCGTCCGGGCTGGCCGACGACGACGCTCCACCAGGTCGGCGCCCCGCAGGTGGTGATGACGCCGATCTTGGTCACATGCGTCATCAGCGACTTGATCCGTCCCTTGCCCGCCGGCAGCTTGAAGGCGACGTCCGTCGCCCACACCCGGTCGAGCCAGCCCTTCAGCATCGCCGGCAGCCCATACCACCAGGTCGGATAGACGAACAGGATCGCTTCGGCCCAGTTGAGCAGCTCGAAATGCGGCTTCAGCGCCGGGTCCTGCGGCGCCTGGTCATTGTAGGAGCGCCGCTCGTCGCAGCCCATCACCGGGTCGAATTTCTCGGCATAGAGGTCGAGCAGCCGAACCTCCCAGCCTCTTCGCGTCAGCACCTCGACGGCGCTGTCACGAATTGCCGCGCAGAAGCTGTCGGGTACCGGATGGCAGTAGACCACCAGCGCACGCATCAGAACGCCTCCATGCGTGCCGCGACCTTGGCCATGAAAGCGTCGCGCGTGCCGTCGGTCGACAGGTTCATCGCGTAATGCGCGAGATAGGTCACCGGCGCGCCCGGCTTTACGGTGGCGCGCAGCATGCGCTTGATCAATCTGCGCGGCGGATCGCCCATCAGCATGGCGCGGAACCGGCTGCCGCCATAGGTGGTCACCGCTGCGACCTTACGGATGTTGTGCAGCGACGGCTGCACCTTGCCGTTGACCAGCTTGAAGGACACGCCGGGCAGGAAGACGCGATCGAAAAAACCCTTCAGGATCGCCGGAAAGCCGTAATTCCAGACTGGATAGGAAAGCACAAGCGCATCAGCGCGCAGCAGGCGTTCGACATAAGGCGCCACGGCGTCGGCGGGGCCGCGCTGGTTGTGATAGTCCAGCCGTTCATGTCGCGTCAGCCGCGGATCGAAACCTTCGGCATAGAGGTCGCAGTCATCGACGGTATGGCCCGCTGCCGTCAACCGCTCCACGATCATCCGGTGCAGGCCGGCATTGAAGCTGGTCTCGACCGGATGGGCGTAGAGGACGAGGATGTTCACAGGGGAATGCCCCCCAAGTCAGCGCGAGGCACCCCCCTCTGCCCTACCGGGCATCTCCCCCGCAAGGGGGGAGATCGGACTGCCGCATCGCTTTCGCCAACTGTCAGCGTGGCAGATTGGCCGCAGCGCCCAAGCTGCCAATCTCCCCCCTTGCGGGGGAGATGTCCGGCAGGATAGAGGGGGGTGCTCAAGCGCGAACCTCTCATCCCGTCCTCTGCAGCCCCTTGAACAGAAAAGTCCGGCCCGACCGGTAGTCGTAGTCCGGATTCTCCCAGGCGATCATCTTGCCGGGGTTGAGCAACCCTTGCGGATCAGTCTCCCGCTTGAAGGCAAGCTGCACCGCGTCGGTCTGCTTCATGCCGCCCTCTTCCAGCGTGTAGCGGTGCGGGTTGAAGATCGGGCAGCCGTTCTCCTCATGCAGGCGCACGATCTCGTCGAGCCTTGCTTCAGTGGTGAACTTCACCAATGGCAGGCCGAAGCAGGTAATGTTGCCATCCAGCCGCACGAATTCGAGATGCGAGAACACCTCGCCCGGAAACATCGCGTCCATCTTTTCGACCAGCGCCAGTTGGTTGGGAAAGGGATAGAGCGATTGCAGATAGGTGATCGAAGGGTCGACGCGTAGTGCCCTCAGTGTCGTGTGGTTCCAGGCAAGCTCATAGGCCGGCGGCAGGCCCTTTTTCTCCTCCGGCGTCGCGGTGGCGGCGTTAAAGATCACTTCGCCGCCGGCGCGGCGGGTGAAGGCCAGAAAGGCATCCAGCCCATGCTGCGCCACCATGACGACGCAGATGCTCTGTCCCTCCTTCAGGAATTTCTGGTGCCGCTTGAAATAGAGCTGCGGCACGGGTGCCGCTATCGGCGTGATCAGCTTGGTCAGGATGCCATCCTGGCAAGCCAGCGCATTGCCGTAGCGGGCCGCACCCATGAAGGCGTCGAAGCCGACGATGACGTCGACCCATTCATATGCCGCGGTCAGCGGCATTTCGACCTCTGATATGATCCCATTGGTGCCGTAGGCATGGGTCACCTTGTGCAAATCCTCGCCGGTGAGTTCGAGCGCTTTCGGCTCGGCCTCCATGGTCACCACGCGCAGGCGAAGCACGTTGCCGAAGTCGCGCAGGCCGCCGAAATTAATCGAGCCGACGCCGCCCGAACCGCCGGCGATAAAGCCGCCGATCGAGGCCGTGTTGTAGGTGGACGGCGACAGCCGCAGCTCCTGCCCGGAATGCGCCCGCGTTGCCTTGTCGATGTCGGCCAGAATGGCTCCCGGTCCGGTCACCACGCGACCCGGCGCGATCGACTTGATTTCATTCATCTCGGCAAGGTTGAGCACGACGCCACCGGAGAGCGGCATCGCCTGGCCGTAATTGCCGGTGCCGCTGCCGCGTGGCGTCACCGGCACGCCATGCCGATGACAGGCGGCAAGCACGCGGATCAGTTCGGCCTCGGTCTTCGGCGTCACGATCAAATCGCCGGTGACATGGTCGAGCTGCTGTTTCAGCACAGGGCTGTACCAGTAGAAGTCGCGGCTCTTCTGCTGGACGATGGCTGGATTGTCGTCGACTTTCAGCCCTTCGAGATCGCGTTTGAGCGCCGAAACGTCCATCATTCCACCATCAGTTCGTCGAGTTCGGCATAATCGGGCAATTGCCGCTCGATTGCGCGTCCGCCGCGCACGACGATGCGATCCGATTCGGGCCGCGACAGCAATTCCGTCCAGCTTCGACCTTTGAACACAATGAAATCGGCATCGCCGCCGGCGGCAAGCGTACCGAAACCATCGAGTCGCATCACCTTGGCCGGCGTCGCGGTAACCGTTTGCGGCCAGTCGGCGATCGGATGATCGAAGTGCAGGATGCGCGTCGCCATGCGGTAGACCTCCAGCATGTCGAGATCGCCATAGGCATAGAAAGGGTCACGTGTGTTGTCTGATGCGACGGCAACCGGAATGCCCCTCGCCTTCATCTCGTGCAGCAGCGTCACACCGCGCCAGCGCGGCGTGGTGCCGTCGCCGCGACGGTCCTGCAAATAGAGATTGCACATCGGCAAGGAAACGACGGCGATCCCTGCCTTAGCCACCTTGTCCAGCGTATCAAGCACATCGAGATCCGGCTGGCGCGCCAGGGAGCAGCAATGACCGACGAGGATATTGCCCTCGAAACCGTTCCAGAGCGCGGCCTCTGCAATCTTCTTCAGCGATATGGCGGAAACATCGTCGGTCTCGTCGGCGTGGAAATCGAGATCGAGGCCATGCTTGATGGCTTGCGCGAAGACGTGGTCGAGCAGTTCTTCGAGGTCCGGCACCATATAGGTGACGACCCCGAGCACGCCCTTGGCCGCGGCAACCCGCTTTGCCAGTCTGTCGAACCATTTTTTGTCGCGCACGCCCTCGATGCCGAACAGGCAGGCGCCTTGCAATTCGATGCGGCCACGCCATGCCTCGCGCATCGTCTCGAATACCGGCCAGGAGATTTCTTCCTGCGGCGCGACACTGTCGAGATGCGTGCGCAGCGCCCTGGTGCCATGCGCGTAGGCTGAACGCAGCGAAAAATCCATGCGCCGCGCCACGTCCTCGGCGCTCCAGCGCGCGGCACGGTCGGCGCCGGCGGCGTTCAGCGCACCCACGAAGGTGCCGTCGGGATTGGGCTTTCGCGGCCAGATATGGCCCTTGTCGATATGCGTGTGGCAGTCGACGAAGCACGGGAGGATTACGCGGCCGGCGAGGTCGATGGCATCGGCACGTGCCTTCGATTTGCCATGCGCCGCAATGCTGGCGACTTTACCGTCGGCGACGGTAATGTCGGCCAGCGCGAAACCGTCATTATCGTAAGTTGCAGGAAGGCCCGACGTCAGTGATTGATGAACACGGACGTTAGCGAGTTGATAAGAGCCGGAGGCTGGTATCAAGGCCTGCCCCCCTCTGTCCTACCGGACATCTCCCCCTCAAGGGGGGAGATTGGCAGCTTCAACCTCGCTGGCCATCCTTTGACGTCGGAGATTTGCCAAAGCCTTAGAGACAGCAAATCTCCCCCCTTGAGGGGGAGATGGCCGGCAGGCCAGAGGGGGGTGCTTTGTGCCGACCGTTCTTCAATCACCCTAGCGCTCCTGCTTCAGTGCGCTCTCGTGCCAGCGCCGCAAAATGAGATGCGAAATCAGCGACAGCACGAGGAAGATCAGGATGCCGGTGAGCGAGATCAAGAACAGCGCCGCGAACAGCCGCGGCGCGTTGAGCCGGTAGCCGGCCTCGATGATGCGTGAGGCAAGGCCAGACGATTGGCCGGTGGTGCCGGCGACGAATTCGGCCACGACTGCGCCGATGAGCGACAGGCCGCCGGCGATCTTCAATCCACCGAGGAAATAGGGCATCGCCGCCGGCAGCCTGAGATAGCGGAGCTGCTGCCAACGCGTCGCACCGTTGAGCTTGAACATATCGCGCAGATTGCGGTCGACGGAGTTGAGGCCAAGCGTGGTGTTGGACAGGATCGGAAAGAAGGCGACGATCCAGGCGCACAGCAGAAGCTTGGTCGTCTGGTCGTTCACATAGATGTTGATCAGCGGGAAAATCGCCACGATCGGCGTCACCTGCAACACGATGGCGAAGGGGAAGAATGACATCTCGACCCATTTCGACTGCGCGAACAGAACCGCCAGCCCGACCCCGCCGATGACGGCCAGAGCCAGGCTGAGGAAAGTGATGCGCAAGGTGACCAGCAGCGAGGAAAACAGCAGGCCGGCATCACTGTAGAGCGTCCACAGCACCACGCCGGGACGCGGCAGGATGTACTGCGGGATCGCGTTCCACACGCAGATGCGGTCCCACAGCCAGATCGCCAGGATCATGATCGCCAGCGGCAGCACCCAGCGGCCGATCCGTTCGAACCGCTCCTGGCGCACGCGGCGTGCTTCCTCGGGGTCGAGTTTGAGCACACGCTCGTCAATGGCCGTCATGATGCGCGCCTGCTGTTGAATTGATGGCCTTGACCAGCACATCGGAGGCTTGCCGGCACAGTGCCGCATAGTCGGGCGAGGTGCGAAACGCCTCGTCGCGCGGATAGGTGGCCTCGATGGCGAGTTCGTCGAACACCCTGCCCGGCCGTGCCGCCATGATGACGACGCGGTTGGAGAGAAAGACGCTTTCGAAGACGCTGTGGGTGACGAAGACGACGGTGAAGCGTTCGTGCTGCCACAACTCCAGCAGATCATTGTTGAGCTTGAAGCGGGTGATCTCGTCCAGCGCGGCAAACGGCTCGTCCATCAGCAGCACGCGCGGTTTGGTCACCATGGCCCGCGCGATCGAGACGCGCATCTTCATGCCGCCCGATAGTTCGCGCGGTACCGCGTCCTCGAAACCGGTCAGGTGCACCCGCGCCAGCATTTCCGTCACCACTGGCGTGGCCGTGGCGCGGCTGATGCCCTTCAGCCGAAGCGGCAGCCAGACATTGTCGAACACGCTGGCCCAGGGCAGCAGCGTCGGCTCCTGGAAGACGAAGCCGATGTTCGAGCGGTCAAGCGCGCCGCCGCCGCGCCAATCGAGCACGCCGGAGGTCGGCGTCGACAGGCCGGCGATCAGCCGCAGTGCGGTCGACTTGCCGCAGCCCGACGGTCCGAGCAGGCTGAGGAAATCGCCTTCCCGGATCGTCAGGTCGACATCGCTGAGCGCCGTCACGCCGTTGGAGAACATCTTGCCGACGCCACGCAGCGCCAGAAGCGTCGGGGCCGTACCCGACGCAGCCGGCGCTTGCGCCACTTTTTCCCTTATCATGCCTGGACCGGCCTACTTCTTCAGCTCGAGCCCAACGCCCTTGTTGACGAAGGTCAGCGTGTAGGCCTTCTTGATGTCGATGCCGGCTGGCGTGACCTTGGCCTTGACCATCTTGTCGTAGAAGCTCTGGACCCGCGCGTCGGTCATGGCGCCGATGCCGAGCTTCTCGGTGTCGCCGGAATCGGCCAGGCCGAACTTCTTCATCTGCTCGATCGAGAACGCGATCTGCTCGTCGCTCATGTCGGGATTGTCTTTCTTGATCATGTCGTTGGCGGCTTTGTTGTCGCCGTAGAGATATTTGTACCAGCCTTTGGCCGAGCCATCGACGAAGCACTGGACCACCTCCGGCTTCTTGTCGATCGTGTCCTGCATCACTTCGATCGTCGTCGAGTAGGTGTCCCAGCCATAATCGGCAAGCAGGAACTGGTTCGGCACGAAGCCGCCCTCCTTCTTGACCGCGAACGGCTCGGAGGTGACGTAGCCCTGCTGGATCGACTTCTTGTTGGCGAGGAAAGGAGCGGTGTTGTAGGTGTAGGGCGCGCGCTTGGAGGCGTCGAAACCGAGTTCGATGACCATCCATTGGAAGAAGGTCTGCACGCCCTCATCGCCCAGAATGTACTGATCGGCGTTCTTCAGGTCCTCCCATTTGTCGAGCCCTTCGCCGGGATGGGACATGATGACCTGCGGATCCTTCTGGAAATCCGCCGCCACCACGCGCATCGGAATGCCTTGCTGGACGGCATCGAAAGCCGACAGCAGATTGCCGCCCATGTAGAAATCGATCTTGCCGGCCAGCAGCATCGGCCGGCCGCTGACCTGCGGACCACCCTGCATAATGGTGACGTCGAGGCCGCAGGCGGCATAGGTGCCGTCCGCCACGGACTGATAATATCCGCCATGTTCCGGCTCGGCCAACCAGTTGGTGCCGAAGGTGACCTTTTCATTCGCGGCAGCACCCAGCGTGCCGGCCGCAAGCAGGGCCACCACCGCCACCGAGATCTTCTGTTTTCCGTACATCGACACCACCCTTTGTTTGCTCCGGCACGCCACGCGCCAGGCTCGACAGCAAAGATTCAAGAAGCAAGACACATGCCACCGGCGCCTCGCGCCGGGACCGCCCGCTTGAACGACATTGGTATGCCAAGGGCGGACGGGTCATGCTGTACGGGAGGCATCGTGCCTATTTTTTGAACGCCTGTCCACAATCGCCCCGGCAACATGCACCGCCATCTTGAAGGTGTAATGGGTCAGGCCTTAGGCTGGCGGTATCCAGGAGATCGCGATGTTCAAATTCCTCACCCCGAAGTCGATCAAGCCGCCCTTTGCCCGCTACAGCCACGGCGTCGAGGTGCCTGCGGGCAAGCGGCTGGTGCTGTGCTCGGGTCAGGTCGCCATCACGGCGGACGACCAGATTCCGGAAGACGCCGGCGCGCAGGCCGAGCTCTGCTTTCAAAACATCGCGGCGATTCTCGGCGAAGCCGGCCTTGGTCTGCAGGACATCGTCCGCATCAACACCTATGTCACCGACCGCGCGCATCTGCGGCCCTACATGGACGTTCGCGACCGGCTGTTTTCGAGCCCCGCGCCGGCCTCGACGCTGATGATCGTCTCGGGATTTGCCCGGCCTGAATTCAAGGTCGAGGTCGAAGCGATCGCGGCGGGGTGATCGACAGGCCGTCCTTCCCGCGCTAGGTCTCACTCATCCATTGAAGAGGCGTGGCATGACCGTTGCAAAAAGACGCGTGTGGTGGGGCGACTACCGAACCACCGAATACGCCTTGATCGACCCGGAGACGACGATCGCCGTGCTGCCGGTGGCGGCGATCGAGCAGCATGGCCCGCACCTGCCTGTTTCGACCGACACTTCGATCATGAACGGCATGCTCGACACGGTCATTTCACGCCTGCCCGACGATCTCGACATCCGCATCCTGCCGGTGCAGGCAGTGGGCAAGTCGAACGAGCACCTTCACGCGCCGGGCACCCTCACTTTGCCGGCAACGACATTGGTCGAGGCGTGGACCGAGCTTGGCCTTTCTATCGCGCGCGCCGGCGTGCGAAAACTGATCGTCGTCAATTCGCACGGCGGCAACGAGGAGATCATGGGCATCGTGACGCGTGAATTGCGCGTGCGCGAAAACATGCTGGCGGTGAAAACGAGCTGGCAGCGTTTTGGCCGCCCGGCCGGCATGTACACCGAACTCGAGGACCGCCACGGCATCCATGGCGGCGACGTCGAGACCTCGCTGATGCTGCATTTCCGGCCGGACCTTGTCGACATGGGCAAGGCCGACAATTTCGTTTCCAGCGTCGCCAAGGCCGAGAAGGAATTCTCGCTGCTGCGCCACACCGGCACCCACGCCTTTGCCTGGATCGCCAGCGATCTCAACCCGAACGGCGTGGTCGGCGACGCAAGCATCGCGACTGCGGAGAAAGGCCGGCTGACAGCAGAATATCAGGCCGATGGTTTCATCAGCCTGCTCAGGGATGTTCGCAAGGCGAAGCTCGCCGACTGGCTGAAATAGCATAGTTGCTCGGCACAGATATTCTGACCAGATGGCACTCCTCCCAGGTTGGCCGAAGCCTTTCTCCTCGTCATCCTGGGGCGAAGTAAGGAGCGCAGCGACGCGGCGCAGACCCCAGGATCCATGCCGCGACCTGGGAGCGCGGCAGCAGTGCAGAATTCTGCTCCGCTGCGTTCTTCGACCTATGTCGCGGCATGGATCCTCGGGTCTCCGCGACGGAGCTTCGCTCCTGCTCCGCCCGTGGATGACGAAAGCGGGGGAGCATTTGGCTAATCTCCAACAGTCGCATCAATCCATTCAAGCGAACGATGGATGGTGCTTAGCGGCCGAGTTGGCGTCGGTCAAAACACGGGCCGAGGAATTACAGGTCTATCTTGAGCGCGAAGGGCGTGCCTTCGAAGGCATCCGCACCGCGCCCGATCGCCTCGATCGCCTCAATCATGCGGCCGTTGCGATCAAGCAGTGTGTCAGCCACCGCAATCAGTCGCGGATTCGGTGTTGCCGACGGCGACAGCGCCCGCAACGTCCGCGCCAGTTCGGCTTCGTCGCGTTTCGGCGCCAGCGCGGCGGCAATGATGTAGGCTGAAGCCGTCGAGCGGCTGATGCCGGCGTAGCAATGCACGACCATCGGCCTTGCCCGGTCCCACCGGCGCGCGAAATCGAGCAGGTTGCGGACATGAACCTCGCCGGGCATGGTCATGCCATCCTGCGCCACCGCGATGTCGTGCATGACCAGATGCAGGTGGTTTTCCCTCGAGATCGATGCCGGCCGCACCACCTCTGTGCCGGCGGCGAGCAGCGACAACATGCGGTCGGCGCCGGTCCTGGCCACCGTTTCCTCGATCTTTGCCAGCGAGCAGACATGGATCATTGTTTTGAACCCTTCGATCGATCCTCGCGCCGCGCAGCCCATTCGGCAAGGGCGGATTCGAGCCGCTGCCATTCCTCCTCGCTCCCCGGCAGGCCGGCGCGCAGGACATGCGGCCGGTCGGCGAAATGCCGAAGCAGGATGCCGCGCTTGCCAAGTGCGGAAAACAGATCGGCGGCATCCGGCAGGCGGAGGAAACGGTACAGTGTGGTGCCGTCCGCAACGGTAATGCCGAAACGGCCGAATAGCGCATCGAGCCGCGCCGATGCTTCCGCAAGGAATGCCCGCATCGTGTCCTGCCAGCCGATGTCGGCAAGCGCGCGGATGCCGTATTCAAGCGCCGGACCGGCGACGGCCCATGGCCCTAATTGCGTTTCCAGCCGTTCGACCGCCGCTGCATCGGAAAGTGCAAAGCCGAGCCGCAGTCCGGCCAGGCCGAAGAACTTGCCGAACGAACGCAGCACGACGATACCGCCCTGCCCGACGTCGCCGGCGAGGCTGTGCTCGCGCGGGCCGACATCCATGAACGCCTCATCGACGACCAGCAGCCCACCCTTGGCGCGCAGTCCGGCGGCCAACGCCAGCAACCGGTCGCGCTCGACGATGCGTCCGTCCGGATTGTTCGGATTGACGATGATGGCAAGGTCGGCGTCCGCCAGCGCTTCGAAATCGCTGACCTCGGTCACCTCGTGCCCGGCGATCGCCGCAGCGCGGGCATGTTCGGCATAGGTCGGCCCCAGCACCAGCGCCTTGCCGGGCGCGATCAGCGACGCCACGCGCGGCAACAGGATCTGCGTGCCCGGTGCCGCCGCGACGTTGGCCGGTGACGGCGCGCCATAGGTATTGGCCGCGATCTCTATCAGGTCGCGCGCACGCCCTGATTCCGGCAACCGCGACAGGGTGGTGGCGGGCAGGTCGAAAAGCGGGTAGGACTGCGGATTGATACCGGTCGAGAGGTCGACGAAAGGCTGCGAAGCGTTGGGGAAAAGCGCCCTCGCCCGGCCAAGACTTCCACCATGGTCCACCGCTCCTTCAAGAAGCTTCATGTCAGTCCTGATCGCTTTCCTGTCATTGGCCGTCGAATTCGCCCTCGGTTACCCCGACTGGCTGTTTCGCGCCATCGGCCATCCGGTGACGTGGTTCGGCAGGCTGATATCCTTTCTCGACCGCTGGCTCAACCACGCTGCTGATCCCGACGCGCTGCGTCGCAAGCGTGGGGTCCAGGCGCTGCTGGTCATCGTGCTGGTGCCGGCGGCGATCGGCCTCGGCGTGCAGATCCTGCTTTGGTTCGTTCCCATGGGGCTATTCATCACGGCCCTTCTGGCAACGTCGCTGCTGTCGCAGAAAAGCCTTTACGAGCATGTCGAGGCCGTGGCGGACGCGCTCGACACAGGTGGCCTGGCTTTGGGCCGCGCTGCCGTCTCGCGGATCGTCGGCCGCGATCCCGAAACACTGGACAGGGCCGGCGTCTGCCGCGCGGCGATCGAGAGCCTGGCCGAGAATTTTTCAGACGGCATCGTCGCCCCCGCCTTCTGGACCGGCGTCGGCGGCCTGGCCGGTGGCGCTGCCTACAAGGCCGCCAACACCGCCGATTCGATGATCGGCCACCGCACCCCGCGCCATGAGGCCTTCGGCCGGGCAGCGGCGTGCTTCGACGACTGGATCAACCTGCCGGCCTCGCGGCTGACGGCGCTGCTGATCGTGCTGGCGGCGTTCCTGGTCAGGGGCGCCGATCCGCGCAATGCCTGGCACGCGGTGTGGCGCGACGCGAAAAAGCACCGCTCGCCCAATGCCGGCTGGCCGGAAGCGGCGATGGCCGGTGCGCTCGGCCTGGCGCTCGCCGGGCCGCGCAGCTACGGCGGCGTGCTGGTCGATGACGTCTTCATGGGCGAAGGTGGGCGGCGCGAAGCCGACAGCGTCGACATAAGGCGGGCGCTGAAACTCTATCGCGTCGCCGACTATCTGCTGATCGCGCTGTTCGGGCTGATTTCGATCATCGTCATCGTGGTGTGACCCACTTCACCATCCCCCTTGTGGGGAGGGTCGGCGCGTAGCGCCGGGGTGGGGGTGCGGCGCTGAAGACCCCCACCCCGCTCCGCTTCGCGGATCGACCCTCCCCACAAGGGGGAGGGTAAGAAACGCTCAGAACTCAATCCCCTGCTGCGCCTTCACGCCCGCGGAAAAGTGGTGCTTGGTCACGCCCATCTCGGTGACGAGATCGGCGGCCTCGACCAGCGCCGGCTTGGCGTTGCGGCCGGTGACGACGATATGCAGGCCCTCGCGCCGCGCTTTCAGCGCCGCAACCACTTTGTCGAGATCGAGATAGTCGTAGCGCAGCGCGATGTTCAATTCGTCGAGCACCAGCAGGCTGATTGACGGATCGGCCATCAGCTCGAGCACCTTGGCCCACGCGGCTTCAGCCGCGGCGATGTCGCGCTTCAGATCCTGCGTCTCCCAGGTGAACCCCTCGCCCATCGCGTGCCAGACGACGCGGTCGCCGAAGGCAGCAAAAGCATCTTTCTCGCCGGTGTGCCACTTGCCCTTGATGAACTGGACGACGCCGACGCGCTTGCCGTAGCCGAGCATCCGCAGCGCCAGGCCAAAGGCGGCAGTGGTCTTGCCCTTGCCCGGACCGGTGTTGACGATCAGCAGCCCCTTCTCGACCGTCTTGCTCGCCACCTCGGCATCCTGCACCGCCTTGCGCTTGGCCATCTTGGCGCGGTGGCGTTCTTCATTCTTATTGTCGGTGTCGGTCATGTCATTTCACCTTGAGCGGCAGCCCCGCCACCATCAGCAGCACTGTGTCGGCGACGGCGGCGACTTGCTGGTTGAGCCGGCCGGCGGCATCACGGAAGCGGCGCGCGAGTGCGTTATCCGGCACGATGCCTTGCCCGACTTCATTGGATACCACGAACCAGGGCCCGCGTGGCCGCGACAGCACGTCCGCCAGCCGACGGCATTCCAGCTCGAGATCATGTTCGGCCAACATATGGTTGGTCAGCCACAATGTCAGGCAGTCGACAAGCACCGGCCGGTTGTCGGGCAACGCCGCGAGCGCGCCGGCAAGATCGAGCGGTGCGTCGATGGTCGTCCAACCTTCGCCGCGCCGCGACCGGTGCTGCGCGATGCGCTCACGCATCTCGTCGTCATAGGCTTGCGCGGTGGCGATATAGGTCCATGGCGAGGGCAAGGCCGTCGCCAGATTTTCGGCGTGGGGGGGGGGGGGGGGGGGGGGCGCGCCCGGGGGGGGGGGGGGGGGGGGGGGGGGAAGGAAGGGAAAGGGGGGGGGGGGGGGGGGGGGCCGGGGGGGGGGGGATGAAAAAGAGAAACCCGCC